>DCIZ01000016.1:0-1387 GCA_002317305.1 Campylobacter sp. UBA1713 | reverse complement strand
CAAACTGGTTTTTAGAGATGCCCTAGAAAATGTGGTAAAAGAGAGCAGGGCGCTAGGAGGCGAGCAAAAATGAACGATATTTTAAAGCAAATTTGTCTTTTTAGTGAATTTCGCGTTAAAGAGGCGTCAAAAAAGGTGAGTTTTGAGGAGATAAAAGAGCGGGCTTTGGCTTTGCCAAAAGGTGAATTTAGGTTTGAAAAAGCTTTGAAAAAGTCTGGGCTTGGCTTTGTGTGCGAGGTGAAAAAGGCGTCGCCGTCAAAGGGAGTCATAGCGCCAAATTTTGCACCTGTGGAGACGGCGATGGCGTATGAAAAAGGCGGTGCGGCAGCGGTGAGCGTGCTAACAGAGCCGAAGTGGTTTTTGGGGAGCGATGCGGTTTTTCGTGATGTGAAAAGTGCGGTGAGTTTGCCCGTTTTGCGAAAAGACTTTACGGTGAGTGAATACCAAATTTACGAGGCGAAGTGTTTGGGTGCGGATGCTGTTTTGCTCATTTGTGCCTGTTTGGACGACTTTGCTTTGGGGCGGTTTTTTGAGGTGGCGAGTGGGCTGGGGCTTTGCGCGCTGGTGGAGACGCATAGTGAAAGCGAGGTTAAGCGGGCGCTGGACGTGGGGGCTAGAGTCGTGGGGGTAAATAACCGAAATTTGCGTGATTTTAGCGTGAATTTTGACAACGCTTTTCGTTTGCGGGAGCTGGTGGGAGAGCGGGCGGTTTTTGTGGCGGAGAGTGGTTTTGGCGGTGAGGCTGACATGGAGGCTTTGGTGCGGATGCGAGCGGATGCGGTGCTGGTGGGCGAGGCACTCATGCGAAGTGGCGACAAGGCGGGCGTGCTCTCTAGGTGGATTCGGAAAGCGGAATGTGGAATGCGGAAATTGTGAAAATTCGCTTTTTCGTGAATTTGGGTTTTTACTTGCTCAAATTTCAGGGGATTCTTCGCTTCGCTAACACAACGCTTGCGAATGACGGCGTTCTGTTTTGGTTTTTTTAGATTTTATCTAAATTTTCGTAAAATGCGAAAAAGTTCATGCAACGCCGTCATTCTGAGGGAGGCTTTTGCCGACCGAAGAATCCCCCGCCTGGCGAGGGCGAAGAATCTGCAAATTTGCTTTTTTGTGAATTTTTAAGATTCTACTCGCTCAAATTTCGGGGGATTCTTCGGTCGCTTTCAGCTCCCTCAGAATGACGGCTTCGCACTGCTTTTTTTGCATTTGTAGAATTGTCAAACTCACGAAAAAGCAAATTTTGACAAATTTCGTTTTCTGTTTTCCGCTCTCCGTTTTCTGAATGCAGGGGCGCTGTCCCCCGTCCGCCCGTCCCGCCGCCGTTTTTCTTTGAGATTTATTTCAAAGAAAAACGGCGGCGGGACAAATAAAAAGCGTTAGCTTTTTA
>DCIZ01000093.1:1290-3490 GCA_002317305.1 Campylobacter sp. UBA1713 | reverse complement strand
CGAGAATCGCAGCATTCCGTTCTCCGTTCTCCGTTCTCCGTTCTCCGTTCTCCGTTCTCCGTTCTCCGTTCCCCGTTCTTCGCACGCATTCCGCATTCTGCAATCCGCAATCCGCCTCTAGTCGCGCTGCTTTATCTCCGTGCGTCTATCTTTTGGGTCGTCCCACGTCTGATTCGCATCTAGCTCACCACGCCCATAAGCACGCAAACGCCCTTCCTCCACGCCACGCTCCACCAAAGCCCGCTTCACCGCAAGCGCTCGCCTGTTTGAAAGCTCCATGTTAAACGCACGTTTTCCGCTAGAACTTGCGTGCCCTATGATGTCTATCTTGACGTCTGGGCTCGCTTTTAACGCCTCTGCAAGCTGGTCTATAGAGTCCATAGAGTAAGCCAAAATGGCATCACTTCCACGCTCAAAGTCTATAGGGTAGCTTCCTGTTATCTTGCCCTCACCGAAAAGATCCTTAATAGCCTCTTGCGCTTGTTGCACCACAACCTCTTTTGTAGGCGCTGGTTTTTCCTCTACCAAAGTTGGAGTGGTGTCATTTTCGTCTGTTTCGTTTGTCGCATTTGTCAAATTTGTCAAATTTGTCGCATTTTCGNNTTTCGCCACTCTCGTTGCCCGTGCCGTTTGTAGCATTTGTAACATTTCCGTCAGTAGCGTTTGTCTCGTTGCCCGTGCCATTTGTGCCATTTGTCAAATTTGTCGCATTTTCGCCACTCTCGTTGCCCGTGCCATTTGTAGCATTTGTAACATTTCCGTCAGTAGCGTTTGTAACATTTCCGTCAGCGTTTGTATCGTTGCCCGTGCCGTTTGTCGCGTTTGTTGAATTTGTAGCATTTGTGCCATTTTCACCGCCAGCCACGCCAGCCAAATTTGCCTTTGCCTTATCTGTCTCATTTGCCACAGGCAAAACATTTGTCGTTTTAGTCTCATTTGCCACGCTAGCCGTGCCGTGTCCGCCTTTTGTCTCGCCCTCGCAACCTTTCAAAAGCAAGAAAAGTAACAACATTAAGAGCAAAAGCAGCCAAAAACATCTCGGAATTCCGCCGTCTTTTTTGTTTCTACTACAACCCTTACAAAAAAAGCAACTCTTACACTCACCGCTTTCACAGCCACTATCGCCACCAGCCAAATTTGCCGCACTCACGCCACCGCCGCCAGCGCCACCGCTGCTACCGCCCTTTGACGCACAGCAAGAGCCGCCTTGTCCGCCACCGCTGCTACCGCCCTTTGACGCACAGCACGCACCAGCACCACTAGACAAATTTGCATCTCCGCCATTTGTGCTAGAATTTTTACCACTCGCACCACCACCTGAATTTTTCGCACCGCCAGCCGTGCCACCGCCGCCGTGTCCGCCAGCTAGTCCAGCCACGCCAGCGACTATGCCAGCCGACCCAGCACGGAGTTTTCCGCCACTTCCACCGCCACCGCCAGCACCGCCACCAGCACCGCCACCAGCACCACCACCATCGCCAGAATTTTTCGTTACAAGCCCAATTCCCGCCTTTTTATTTGACTTTTTGTTAGTCTTTCTGTCACGAAAAAACATAACTTGACCGCTTTCGTTGTCGACTGCCTTGTGCACGACTTCGTTTTCGCCAGTAGCTATCTCTGCTTCCACAAAAGAATCTACCGCTTCGTTTTCAACACCTTTTAACATGAAACCATTTACTCCTTCTATCCTGTAATGTCCTCTTTTGAACGCTTCACGAGGCTCTAATTCGCCCACTTCTATCTCATACTCCAGCGCTTTTGCTTTAAAACGCTCAAAGTCCTCGCCCGGCCAAACCTCCACAAGCGCCGCCCGCCTGCCATCAAAAAAGCCCAAAAGCTCGTCCTCTCTGTCCAAAAAAAACCTGCCCGTCTTTGACGTATCTACAAATTTGTCTAGTTCGCGGACATCCACAAAGATGGCGGGCGAGTAACCTACGGAGTTTAGCTCTTTTGGAAAAGCGGCGTTTAGCCCTTCAAGTGTCGTTTGCGGAAAAAGCTGCAAATATGCGTTTGCAACGCCTAAAACAGCGCGGTTGTTTGCACTGGCGTAGATGCGAAGTTTCATCGTAAATCCTTTCAAAAAAAAGCAATTATACCCAAAAAACATTTAACCAAAATTAATTTTGAATTTACCTAGCTGAATTTATGCTGAATTTAGTTTAGGGCACCTCTAAAAACTACTTAACTAAATTTGAGTGGC
>DCIZ01000093.1:0-1157 GCA_002317305.1 Campylobacter sp. UBA1713 | reverse complement strand
AATCTCCTAAAAACACTCCACAAAATCAAGCCAAACTGGTTTTTAGAGATGCCCTTTACAAAATTTCACGTAGTCGCCTTGCGTCTTCTATCCACTTTGCCAGTTCGTCCCACTTTTCGTTTTCTATAAATTCTTTGCAAATTTGCATTTGGTTTTCGAATTTTTCCACAGATTCGAGCAAATTTTGTCTATTTTGTTTAAAGATGTCTACCCACATCTGTGTATTTGACTTCGCGATTCGGCTCATTCCTATGAAACTTCCGCCCGCCAAATTTAAGATGTTGCGTTTTTCCTCCTCTTTTAGCGTAGCATTTACCAGCGCAAAACTGATGGCGTGCGGTAGGTGCGAGATGAGCGCGACGTGGTGGTCGTGGCTCTTTGCGCTCATGAAAACGATGCGCATTCCAGCACCACTTAGAATTTCAACTGCGCGTTTTATGTGCACTTCGCCCGCGTTTAAGTCATCACAAATGACAACCACCGCGCCGTTTAGCAAAGACTTAAAAGCCGACTTCGGACCAGAATTTTCCGTGCCCGCCATCGGGTGAGCGGCGACAAAATTTGGCACGATGCTAGGCGGGCAACTAGCGACTATTTTCTCTTTTGTAGAACCTAGATCGACTATGGTCGTCTCTGGAGATATATCTTTTAGCTCCTCTAAAACCTGCATCACCGCCTCAACAGGAATGGCGAGAAAGATAACATCGCACGATTTTATCGCCTCAAACGGCACTATCTCATCTACAAGTCCTAGCCTTATCGCGTCTTGTTCGTTTGTTTTGCTTGCGTCAAAGCCGACTACTTTGTCGATGAGCTTCATGTCTCGAAGATTTAGCCCCAAAGAGCCACCTATTAGCCCGAGCCCTACTATACCAACTCTCATTTTTGTCCTTTCGTATGTTTTTTTTGTTTTAGTCATGTTTTATTACGGAATGCGGAAAATAGAAAACGAAATTTTTGTAAATTCGCTTTTTCGTGAATTTGTTTGTCGATTCGCAAGAATCGCAAAAAACGCACTCCGCACTCCGCACTCCGCACTCCGCACTACGCACTACGTATTCCGTATTCCGTATGTAAAAAGCTAACGCTTTTTATTTGTCCCGCCGCCGTTTTCTTTTTCGATAAATATCAAAAGAAAACGGCGGCGGGACGGCGGG
>DCIZ01000130.1 GCA_002317305.1 Campylobacter sp. UBA1713 | reverse complement strand
TATGATCTCATCGCTTGGTTGGTTTGCGGTTTGCGTGCTTGGTTGGTTTGCGGTTTGCGTGCTTGGTTGGTTTGCGTTTTGCGTGCTTGGTTGGTTTATGGTTGTTACTACGGCTTGTGCGGTTTGCGTTGCAACTTGTGCGTTTTGCGTGCTTGTCGCTGCAGTAACAACTTCTGTGTTTTGTGTGTTTTGCGTTGCGGCTTGTGCGGTTTGCGTGCTTTGCGAACCTGTCGCCGTGTCAGTTTCTGTGCTTGTTTCACCACTTAACACCGCTTTAAAATTTATGCCATCTCTGCTTGCTAGACTACCGAAATTTGAATTTGTGTTTGCTGAATCACCGAAATTTGAATTTACAGAATCTGCATTTGCAAAATTCGAATTTGTCAAATGTAAGGCGAATTTAAGACAAATTCGCTACAAAACATGAGCAGCAAATTTGCAAAAACGATAAAACCAAAGCTTTCGTTAAGCTTTAACTAATCTTTTATTAAGTTTATATTAAGATTTAACAGCTCGCTTTGATTTTAGATGAAAAAAACTTGGGTTTTATGGGTGTTCCGCTTCTTTCCAATCACTTTTTTCTATGCCAAAACGTCTTTTTGCATAAGCAAAAACTGCATCTAGCGTGGGCTGAAACATGTCATTGATCCACTCGTTATTTTCGTCATTTAAAAGCAAAATAAAACCATCGTCGCCTTTATAATAAACAATCTCCAAAAATCTAACACAAGAAATTTGCATTTTTTTACACTCTTGAATTTCAGCATTATCAACCGATCCATGTTCCAACAAATCAACCCTGTATAAAACAATCTCCTCCGATTCCACAAATGCTCCTTACTTAATCTTTTAAAATTTTAACAGTTCCGGTCTCCAAAACCTCACCTCCGTTTTGGGCTGGTTTATCGTAGGCTTCAAAATGTCCGTGTTGGTTGTTTGGATTTTTTGTTTCGTGCTTGCCATACCTAATCTGTCTCATACCATCTTTTGAAACATATCTACCATTCGGATAGACAAAATACCCTTCTCCTAGCCAATTTTCAGCAGCATCTAAAAAACCGCTTTCACCAATCTCACCTCGATCAAATTCATCAGCTTTATCATTTTTCTTAACATTTTTTACATTTGTTGCAAATTTATCAGCTTTTGTCTCTGTCGTTTTTACTATAGTTTGCGTGTTTTCTTTAGGCGCGGTTTTTCCAGCTGTTTCAGCCACATCGTCTGCGGTTTTTGTAACCGTTTTTGCAGAATCTTCTACCGCTTTTTTCTCTGCGGTTTTTACTACTGTTTCAGCACTTTCTCTTACGGCGACTGCTTTGCCAGCACTTTTACCAGTAAGAAGTAACATGCTACCACCACCAAGTGTCGCAAGCGTTAGGTAGCCCTCCGCTACAGGTGTCATGCCGCTTTTTGGTTTGTCGTTTATGCCCGGTGCGTTTAGGTAAGCAGCCGTTCCTAAAGCTAGCAGTCCGATGACTAGCGGAATAAACTGCGCGTTTTGACTATTGTCTTGCTGGTGGTATTAAAATGCATTTTGGTATAAGTTAGTTACTTGCGTCTGATAAACGAAATAACCAAATTTAATAAACTAGTCAAAAAATGCAAAACAATCAAAAAAAATCCAACACTATATATCACACCAAAATAAAAAATACCATCATCTTGACCATAAAGCGCATTTCCGATAAAACTCCAACAAATGAAAAAGATGCCGAACAAATTTACAATGATACTTTGAAATATAATGCTACCAGCTATCATCTGTTGCAAAAATCCAAAAACACAAACAAACATAGACAAAATGAGCATATCAACTATCAAATCAAAACATAAGCCAAACACCAAAGCAACTAACACCAAAACCAGCAAACTTTCTACCAACGAATTTAACGTTACTCGCTTACGGATTAACAAAAATAGTAATAAAATCTGTAAAACAACAACAACAAAAGGTATTAAAATAAGATTGATATTTATCATTTTATACTACCTTTAACTTTATCTAAAACTTCTGTTGATGGCAGTTCCGAATGCCAATAATTTCCAGCTACTTTATGTTTGCCATTTGAATTTTAGTAAACATGAGCGTCATCTCTACTCCTTTTTGTAAAAAAATTCTAACGAAATTCTAGCCAAATTTAGGTTAAGGGAAATTTAGACAAAACTATTGCCTACGTTTTTGCCTATTTTTACCATGTTTTCCTTTTTTTATCAAATCGACCGCTACAAAAATAACGATAACAACAAAAACAAAAAGAAAAACAACAAAAGAGTAGAAATACTCATCTTTTAGCTTTGATATCTGCATAAAAGTCAAAACACTCCAAATAAACAGAGAGCAACGACCCTATATAAATATCTCATCTCCTGTAACAACTTGCCATAGTGAAACGAAACAAACAACAATATGGCAAACAATGTATATCCATGTGTCCCCAGCACACCGCCTTTGACAAACATAGCGACAAAGAGAGTTGCCAAGAAAACCACAGTAAAAAGCGGAGAAATGAGATATCTGTTTTTTTTCTTACTCATATCTTTATCCTTTTTTTTAAAAACAATAATTTTTCATCGTTTCTTTTTCTTTTTATTATATCCTACTTTATACTTTTTAGAAACATGAATCTCTTTTGCTTTCCAGTCTCGCTCTTTTACAGAACCAATAACCACAAAAACAACAAGAACAGACAAAACAAAAAGAAAAACAACAAAAGAGTAAAAATGCTTATCTTTTAGCCTTGCTATCTGATACAGAGAGACTCCGACCAAAAAAAGCAACAACGCTATTTTGTAACGCAACTTAACGCAAAGTCGCCAAAATTTACCACAATAAATCATAAGCAAGATACACAGAAAAAACACAATAGAGCTATAAAGCGCCACTGTTCCTTCTTTTAAAAAACCAGCCAAAAAACAAGCCACAAAAAAAATCGTAGCAAAAAACGAAGAAGTAACAAAGTGTTTATTATTTTTCTGTTCCATCGTTTCCCTTTCGAATTTCTTGTGCTTTGTTGACTGCTTCTTTTGAACCGTCTTCTATGAGTGTTGCACCATAAGCGATAGAATCTTGTGTTATGCCACTTTTAAATTTGTTTACTATCTCTCTTTTTACTTTACTTTTTTGACTATCTTTTGGAAAATCTGTCCAAAAATATTTGATGGCTGACTTTCCACCACTGAAAAATGATTTTACAGAATCTTGTATAGAAGGAACTATTAGCGCTCCCATCACCGCACTAACAATCGTGTCGGTATAATCGATATTTGTGATTTTACTCATATTATATTTGCCAAAATCATCTCCATATTTGTCATATTCGCCCAAAAAATTATCTTTCATCTGACCTCCTGCCTCATAAACGCCAGCACCAACGCCACCAAGCACGGATGTTTTTCCGACATCTTTGACATCGCCTTTGACATTTTTCATAAAAACATTATTGACTTTTTTAATGACAAATTTACCTCCACCTTTTACCAGTCCTACACCAATTCCACCAGTCGCCACAGCCAGCCCACCATCGCCTAGATATCCAGCATACTCGGCATAATCTTTGAATCCAAATTTGTTAAGTAGATATGAACCGCCATAACCAACCGCAGCCGCTATACCACCTGCGATAACATTTGGTGGTGCAAATTCTGCGTTTTGGCTATTGTCTTGCTGGTAATACTCAAGCGTGTTTTTTACGATTTCATCGCTTGGTTGGTTTGCGTTTTGCGTGCTTTCATCACCGCTTAACGCCGCTTTGAAATTTATGCCATCTTTGCTTGCTAGACTACCGAAATTTGAATTTGGGTTTGCTGAATCGCCTAAATTTGAATTTGCGTTGCTGTTTGCCGTGTTGGCAAAATTTGCGTTTGCGTTTGTCAAATTTGCGTTTGCGTTTGAACCAACGCCAAAGCCAGCATCACCAAAGTTAGCCGAACCACCACCAAAACTAGAACCAGCCAAACCAACACCAGCCGAACCAACGCCACCCGAACCGCCGAAGTTAAAGCCACCAAACGCACCACCAGTGTAAA
>DCIZ01000006.1:21697-22693 GCA_002317305.1 Campylobacter sp. UBA1713 | reverse complement strand
GAAAACGGAATTTGTGAAAATTTACTTTTTCGTAAATTCGTAAGATTCTATTCGCTCACCAGGCAGGGGATTCTTCGGTCGGCTTTGCCTCCCTCAGAATGACGGCTTCGCTTGTCGATTCTAGAGAATCGCGCACTCCGCACTCCGCACTCCGTTTTCTGCTTTCCGTTTTCCGTTTTCCGATAGGTAAAAAGCTAGCGCTTTTTATTTGTCCTCGCTACGTTTTCTTTTTCGATAAATCTCAAAAGAAAACGTGGCGAGGACGGGGGACGGGGGCGTTGCCCCTGCGACCCCATGAATCGCTCCGCTCGCAAATTTCCACATTCTGAACGCACTCCGCATTCCGCATTCCGTTTTCTGCTTTCCGCATTCTGCAATCCGAACGCACTACGCACGCATTCTGTTAACAACCTTTGCCGTCAAGCGAACAAGCACCAGCCGAAGTTTCATAGACAAAGTCGCCATAACCTCGCTCACGAAGGTAGCCCTCCCAGTCCAGTGTCGCCACCTCGTCGCCAGTTGCCAGCTCGCCCACCAAAAGCGGAATCCCGACGCCACCAAACGCCTTTACCTGCGAAAAAAGCTCCACTCTAGCATCTCTTTCTCTCAAAAAAGCTTTTAGATTCGCAATGGACTCAAAAATGTCTACATACTCATAAACCAAGCCAAATTTGTCGAAATTTGCCACACACTCTCTACAATCAATACATTTTTTATTTCCATAAATCTTAACCATTTTTTTCCTTAAAACAAATTTGGTAACAAACCAATTTTTACAAATTCCGTTTTCCGATAGGTAAAAAGCTAACGCTTTTTATTTGTCCTCGCCACGTTTTCTTTTTCGATAAATCTCAAAAGAAAACGTGGCGAGGGACGGGGGACGGGGGCGTTGCCCCTGCGACCCCTTTCAGAAAGCAGAATACGGAAAACAGAAAACGGAATTTTCAATGGCAAAATTTCGACAAATTCGAACAACGCCGTCATTCTGAGGGAGCG
>DCIZ01000006.1:21564-21692 GCA_002317305.1 Campylobacter sp. UBA1713 | reverse complement strand
GAATCCCCCGCCTTTTGAGCGAGTAAAATCTTTAAAATTCACTTTTTCGTGAATTTAGCTTTTTTACGCCCTCAAATTTCAGGGGATTCTTCGGTCGGTAACGGAAAACGGAGTGCGGAGAACAGAAA
>DCIZ01000006.1:19033-21537 GCA_002317305.1 Campylobacter sp. UBA1713 | reverse complement strand
TTTTTCGTAAATTCGTAAGATTCTACTTGCTCACCAGGCAGTGGATTCTTCGGTCGCTAACGCTCCCTCAGAATGACGGCTTCGCTTGTCGATTCTAGAGAATCGCAAATTCCGCACTCAGTTTTCCGTTTTCCGAACGCACTCCGTTTTCTGCTTTCCGTTTTCCGAACGCACTCCGAACGCACTACAAAAAACGCTAAAAACCAAGCGCCTCTTGAATTTTCATCACCTCGCTCACACTTCTTTCAAGCCCCTCGATGTCTAGCATGTTTGCCCCGTCGCAAAGCGCCTCGCACGGACTAACGTGCGTCTCATAAAAAAACCCATCCACGCCCACGCTAGCTGCTGCGCGTGCCAAATACGGCACAAAACGCGAATCGCCACCGCTTGTGTCGCCTATAGATGGCATCTGAACGCTGTGAGTCGCATCAAAAATGACGGGCGCAAATTTACGCATGATGACTAAATTTCGCATGTCCACCACCAAATTCCCATATCCAAAAGAGTTCCCACGCTCGCACAAATAAACGCCATTTTGCTCCGCCACTTCACGCCCTTCGCCACTTACGCCACGCGCCTCTAGCACCTTTTTAACGCTGTGTTTCATAGCATCGGCGCTTAAAAACTGCCCTTTTTTTATATTCACAACCGCTTTTGTCTTTGCTGCTGCCACTAGCAAATCTGTCTGCCTACACAAAAACGCCGGAATCTGCAAAGCATCTGCCACCTCGCTCACAGGCAAGGCTTGGTAACTCTCGTGAATGTCGGTTAGAATCTTAAAACCAAATTTGCTTTTTACCTCACTTAGCACCTTGCAGCCCTCGTCTAGTCCAGGACCCCTAAAACTAGAGATGCTCGTGCGATTTGCCTTGTCAAAACTAGACTTAAAATAAAACTCCACGCCGCTCATCTCGTTAAATTTGGCTAGCCTCTCTGCCACACGAAAAACTAGCTCTTTGCTCTCTATGACACAAGGTCCAGCTATTAAAACCATCTTTTTCACTCTTTTTCTCCTTACATATATTTTCGCAAAACGTCCGGCACACTCACACTTCCGTCTGCGTTTTGGTAGTTTTCCATCACGGCGATGAGCGTGCGTCCGACTGCCAAAGATGAGCCATTTAGCGTGTTTGCCAGTTCGTTTCTCTTGCCATCTTTAAAGCGAATTTTTGCACGCCTTGCCTGAAAGTCGCGGCAGTTGCTAACTGAGCTTATCTCGCGGTATTTGTTTTGCCCTGGTAGCCAAACCTCAAGGTCTACGGTTTTTGCCGCACTAAAGCCCAAGTCGCCGCTACACAAAAGCATGTGGCGGTGCGGAAGTCCAAGCGCGCTAAGCATGTCGCTAGCACAGCTCACCATCTCTTCTAGCACGCTTTCGCTTTGGTCGGGTCTAGTTATGCTCACTAGTTCGACTTTCTCGAACTGATGCTGGCGAATCATGCCACGCGTGTCTCGCCCCGCACTTCCCGCCTCCTGGCGAAAACAAGATGAGTAGCAGGTCATTTTGATGGGAAGTTTTTCGCCATCGATGATAGTGTCATTATACAAATTCGTAACAGGCACTTCGCTGGTTGGGATAAGGTAAAGGTCTTCGTCTCGCACTTTGTAGAGATCTTCTTCGAATTTTGGTAGCTGTCCCGTGCCGTAAAGTGTCTTTGAATTTACCAAAAACGGCACGTTTACTAGCTCAAAACCACGCGACGCGTTAAAGTCTATCATAAAATTCACCAGCGCCCTGCTTAGCCTTGCGCCATCGCCACGAAGCACCGTAAAGCGACTTCCGCTTATCTTTGCACCACGCTCAAAGTCCAGCCAGCCCAGCGCCTCGCCCAGCTCAAAGTGCTCTTTTGGGGCAAAGTCAAATTTGCGTGGCTCGCCGACCACTTTCAGGCAGACGTTTTCCTCTTCGTCCGCACCAAAAGGAACATCATCGTCTATGAGATTCGGCACTTTTGAAGCGATGTTTTCTAGCTTTGTCTCTAGCTCCAAAACGGCAGCGTTTAGCTCCAAAAGACGCTTTTTGTTTGTTTCTAGCTCGGCTTTTAGCGCACTTACGTCCTCGCCTTTTCGTGCCTTTTCACCTACCTCTTTGCTCTTTAGGTTTTGCACCGCCTGAACATTTTCGCACTCAAATTTTGCCGCTTTTAGCGCTTTGTGAGCGTTTAAAAGCTCGCTTAAAACGCCGTCATTTACCTTTTTTGCTTTTAGTTTTTTGTTAAAAGCATCAAAATTTGTCTCGATCAATTTTAGATTAATCATCACATTTCCTTTGCTTAAATTTGCCTTTAAGATACCAAAAATTTACTAACATTTAGATAAATTCACGAATTTACAAAATCCATTTTCCAAAATGGGGTCGCAGGGGCGAAAGCCCCCGTCCCACCGTCCCTCGCCGTTTTTCTTTTGAGCTGAAAGCGAAAAAGAAAAACGGCGAGGGACTACAAAAAACAATAGCTTTTTACATACGGGCACCTCTAAAAACTACTTAACTAAATTTGAGTGGC
>DCIZ01000006.1:5418-18882 GCA_002317305.1 Campylobacter sp. UBA1713 | reverse complement strand
CTCGGCGTAGCCGATGTTTCTTTAAAATCGAGCCAAACTAGTTTTTAGAGATGCCCATACGGAAAACGGAAAACAGAAACGGAGTGCGAAAAACGGAATTTCGTAATAAATTCGCTTTTTCACAAAACGCAACTCTTGCCGACCGAATGCGAAGTGATTTTGGTGGGATTTTTTGCAAGCACGAAGTGCGTAAGCAAGGCAAGGCTGGGCTTAAAGCCCGCCGTAGCCGAAGCTTTGCAAAAAAGCACCCAAAAGCACAAGCTGGCTAAAACAAGCTGGCTAAACTTCACAAAACACTACTGAAAAGTGCTCTCCGCCACTGGCGCATTTGACATCGCCACCTCTTTGTCCTCAAAGCGTGTAAACATCGGACGATATATCAAATTTGCCGTTCCTGTCGGTCCATTTCGGTTTTTACCTATGATGATCTCCGCCTCCTCATAAGCCTTATTTCGCACAAAATTTGTCTCCGCTGTTTTTGCTGGCTCTTGTCCGTTTTGCTTTGCAGCGCGCTCTTGCTCGGCTCGCTCCTTTGCCGCTTGCTCTTTGTAAACGTCATCTCTGTAAACAAAAAGAATCGAGTCGGCGTCTTGTTCTATGGCGCCACTCTCACGAAGGTCGCTCATCATCGGGCGTTTGTTTGCACGCGCTTCTAGGTTTCGGTTTAGCTGTGCTAGCACGACGATGGGCATCTCTAGCTCACGCGCAAGTAGCTTAAACCCGCGTGAAATTTCAGCTATCTGCTGCTGTCTGTCGCTAAAATTTGATGAGCCCGCCATGAGCCCTATGTAGTCTATGACGCAAAGGCGAATTTCGCTATTTTGCACCTTTAGTCGCCGCAAAATAGTCCGCACCTGCGCCACGCTCACGCCACCGCCATCATATATCCACAAAGGCTTTTGCGCCAGTTCGCCCGCCGTTCTGCTCATGAGAGTCGTCTGTTCGTCTGTTAGCTCTGCGTTTATGAGCGCTTGCAAAGGAATGTTTGCTATGGAGCTAAGCGCACGAAACATTAGCTGTGTTGCTGGCATCTCAAGCGAGAAAAACACCACGCCTCCGCCGTTGTTTAGCACGCGAAGCGCAAGGCTAAGCGCAAAAGCTGTCTTTCCCATGCCAGGACGCGCCGCGATGATGACAAGGTCGCCATTTTTCATGCCGCCGAGCTTTGTGTCTAACTCACCAAAACCAGTGTAAATTCGCAAAGCCGCACCATGCGGGTCTATCTTCTCTCTAACTAGCTGGTCGTATTCGCCCACGAGTTCAGCCAAAACATCGCTTGCTGTTTTTACTACGCCTTTGCCTTTGTTGTCTGCAAGGCGGTAGATGTCGCTACTGATTCTGTCTATGAGCTCACGGCTAGAAAGCTCCTCGTTTAGCATGGCTGGAATCTTTGAAGAAAACTCTATGATGTCGCGTTTTATGGATTTTTCTTTTAGTTCAAAGGCGTATTTTTCTACGTCTACTATGGCGGTTGCGCCTATGACGTCCTCAAAAACTGTGTTGTTAAATTTGCCTCCGAGCATCTTTTTTACAAATACATTGTCAATGGGAAAGTCGCTACTAACGCACATTGTCATGGCGTTAAAGATGTCGCCGTGTTCTTTTTTGTAAAAATCCCGCGCCGTGATGTGCTCGCTAACAAGCCCCAAATTTACCTTTGGGTTGTAAAAAATAGCACTTAAAACTGCCCTCTCTAGCCCTTCGTCGTAGAAACTTTCCATGCCTACAACGACCTCTTTTTTACTCTTTTTTTCCATGAATCGCCCTTTTGGTTTTGCAGACTTATTCTCTAACGTGTTGATTTTGAAGTAAAAATGGGGTCGCAGGGGCAAAAGCCCCCGTCCCCCGTCCCTCGCCACATTTTCTTTGAGCTTTTAGCGAAAAGAAAATGTGGCGAGGGACTACAAAAAAGCGGTAGCTTTTTTACCAAAATTCAAATTTGCCTAAATTTTTAATATCAACAAGATAGCCAATATATCTAGTTGCCAAATCTTACAAAAAAAGTGTTTAAATGCAAATTAAACCATAACCGACCGATGCGAAGTGTTTTGGTGGGATTTTTCGCAAGCACGAAGTGCGTAAGCAAAGCGAGGCTGGGCTAAAGCCCGCCGAAGATTTGATTTGCGAAAAAGCACCCAAAAGCACGAGCTGGCTAAAAAGAAAACGGCAAAGTTGATTGACAAAGACTAAACTTTTATGATATAATACTTTAAAATAAAATTAAACTAGGAGACTTAAACATGAGTAACAGCCTTTACGAAACACTTGGCGTAAGCAAAGACGCTTCCACAGAAGAGATCAAAAAAGCCTACCGAAAACTCGCCCGCCAATACCACCCCGACATAAACAAAGAGCCAGGCGCCGAAGAGAAGTTTAAAGAGATAAACGCCGCCTATGAAGTCCTAAGCGACCCGCAAAAAAAAGCCCAATACGACACATATGGCGACTCTATGTTCAACGGGCAAAATTTCGGCGACTTTTACAGACAACAAGGCGCGGGCGTGGACTTAAACGACCTCATAAACCAAATTTTCGGCGGACGCGGCGGTTTTGGCGGTTTTGGTGACATTTTTAGTGCTTTTGGTGGCGGTTTTGGACGAAGTCCGCACATAACTTCACGCCTTCGGATTCCTCTAGTAACTGCCATTACAGGCGGCGAAGTCAGCATAAATTTAGACGGCGAGAGCATAAAAGTAAAAATTCCAGAAGGCATCTACGAAGGGGCAAAACTCCGCATACGAGAAAAAGGACACCGCCTACAAAACGGCGCGCGTGGCGACCTCTTTTTAGTCATAGAGTTTGAACCAAACGACCAGTTTTTGATAGACGGCTTTGACCTCGTTACCACCGTGCAAGTCCCTTTAAAAATAGCGCTTTTTGGTGGCAGCATAAACATCGCCACACCGCAAAAAAATGTCGAGTCAAAACTCCCAGCAAACACCAAAAACGGACAGCGAATTCGGCTAAAAGGCTACGGGCTACGAAATGGCTACGGCACGGGCGACCTCTACGCAAAAGTGAGCATCATCTTGCCAAAAGCTGAGACTCTCAGCCCAGAACTCGCCAAACTCATAAAGGAAGAGTTATGAAACAAAACCCAAACGAGCCGCTTTTTTTGATAAGCGTCATCGCAAAAAAACTAAACATTCACCCGCAAACGCTCCGCCAATACGAAAAAGAGGGGCTTGTAAAGCCCTCGCGCACGGACGGAAAAATTCGCCTCTACTCGCAAAATGACGTAGACAGAATCCAAAAAGCTTTGAATTTGACGAGAGATTTGGGGGTAAATTTGGCAGGTGCGGACATTATTTTGCGTTTAAATGACAGGATAGCAGAGTTAGAAAATGAGCTAAAAGCACTAAAAGAGAAGTATGGCGAAAGCGGGACAAAGGCACTTGTGGTAGTGGAGTAGTTTTTGCCCGCGCGGAAAACGGAGTGCGGAAAACAGAAAACGGAATTTTCCATGTCAAAATTTCGACAAATTCGAACAACGCCGTCATTCTGAGGGAGGCGAAAGCCGACCGAAGAATCCCCCGCCTTTTGAGCGAGTAGAATCGGCAAATTTGCTTTTGCGTAAATTTGTAGATTCTACTCGCTAAAATTTCAGGGGATTCTTCGGTCGCTGTCGCTCCTCAGAATGACGGCGTTCCGTTTTTGCTTTTTTTATAATCGCAATTTCCGTTTTCTGTTTTCCAAAACGGGGTCGCAGGGGCGTAGCCCCCGCCCGCCCACGTCCCTCGCCACGTTTTCTTTGAGCTTTTAGCGAAAAGAAAACGTGGCGAGGGACTACAAAAAAAGCGATAGCTTTTTTGCCAAAATTTACAATTTTATCAAATTTAGGAAAAAGCTAACGCTTTTTATTTTGCCTCCGCCGCCACTCTCTTTTCGCTAAAGCTCAAAGAGAGTGGCGGCGGAGGCTGGCGACGGGGCTACCGCCCCTGCGACCCCATTTTTGAAAACGGAGTGCGGAAAACGAAAAACGGAATTTTCAATGGCAAAATTTCGACAAATTCGAACAACGCCGTCATTCGCAAGGGTTGCGAAGCGACCCGAAGAATCCCCCGCCTTTTGAGCGAGTAAAAAAGTAAAATTCACGAAAAAGTAAATTTTAAAAATTCGCTTTTATCTCAAATTTTACGATTCTACTCGCTAAAATTTCAGGGGATTCTTCGGTCGGCTTTGCCTCCCTTGCGAATGACGGCGTTCCGTTTTCCGCTTTCCGAACGCACTCCGCACTCAGAACGCACTCACAGAATCTATCTCATAAAACTTCGCCATCGCTTCGTTTTTCGAATTTGTCTTCTCCCGTGAGAGAATCCCAAAGTCCACAAAACGCCCAAAACCACTCGGCACCACCAGCTCATACGGCACGCCCACCTCTTTTAGCCCGCTCGCTTTGTAGCGCTTCACCAAAGCATCTTGACGCGCCAAAATGTCGCTAGTCGTGTAAGCATTTACGCTCACATAGACCATTCCCACGCCAAAAACCGCCACCGCAAAAGCCTTTGTCAGTAGCTCAAAACGCAGCTCGCACATCTGCCGCCACACAAACAAAATGCCCACCACAAGCAAACACGAGTCGCAAAAACGCTCACGCGCCGGCACGCCTTCTAGCTGCACAAAAGCCAGCCCCATCGCCAGCCACGCCACCAAAACGCACGCCAAAACGCCAAACCGCCGCCAGCCACCCATCAAAATGATGTCAGCCACCATTAGAGATGCCACGCAGACCATTCCCAGCTCGACTTCGCCGAAAAACCAAAAACCAGCCGCTATCGCCACAAAGATGAGCGCTTTGTAGCTCATCTGTCCACTCCTAGCCAAAACCGCCGCAAAAAGCGCCACCACACAAGAGAGAAAAACGGCAAAAATTTCGCTACTCGCAAAAAATACCAAAGCCTTTTTAAACTCAAACATCTTCTCGCCAAAAGGCAAATTTAAAAATTCGCTAAAACTCAAAAATATCGCCACGTCAAACGGCTCACGAAAGAGATTCCCGCCCGGCGCAAAAAAGAGTGCCAGCCAGCCGAGCCAAAAGCACGCCGTTGCGGCGTATTGCCACAGAGGCAGGCGAATTTTTCTAACAAGCGAAACCACCAAAAAAACCACCAGCGAAACGCCGCACACCAGCCCCAAGTGCTCATGGCTCATGCCCGCCACAAAGCCCAAAGGAAAGATGAGTGCATCGTGCATGCCAAATTTGGTAGGCTCGTTTGGTGAAAAGTTGCGAAACGGCACCAAAAAAAGCAAAACAAGCGTTACGCTCCAAAGCTGGCTCACCGCGCCACCGCCCCACAAAAAGCTCGACCCAAAGCAGCCAAAAAATGTAACCAGTCCTACCAAAAGCGCAAAAGCAAAGGCGTCTTGCCATGAGCTCGGCACGCGCGCAAAAACAAAGATGAAAAAGGCAAAGAAAAAGACCGAACCCACAAAGGCGTTTAGCAAATCCAGCCACACGCTACCAGCAAACCGCACCAGCCAGCCGCTCCAAACCACCTCGCCAAAACGCCCGCCGATGTTTGTGTAGCTGTGCCAAAACGTCCCGCTTTTGTAGCGCGCCATCTGTGCCATGTCGTCAGGCGTTAGCCCTATCCAAAAATTCAGCACAAAAAGAAAAACAAAAAGCGAGAGAAAGATGGCGAGGTTTAGTGCCGCTCGTTTGCTAACGCCAAATTTGGCTCTTTTGAAAAAGCCGAAAACAAAGGCTAGTGTCATGAAAATGACAAGTGTAGCGACTTTCAGCCAGTCAAAAAACGCCAGCGAAAATGTGCGACTTGACGCAAAACTCACCTCAAATTCGCTCGCGTTTTCTAGCCGAAAGGTGTAGGGTTGGTTTATGCTTGCCACTTGCGTTTGTTTTATCTTTTCGCCGTTTACGGTGATGTTTTGTAGGCGGACAAGCGGCGCTGACTCCGCGCCTTTGTAGCTCCAAATGCCGCCGTGAATGCTGACATCTATGGGGTTTGTTGCGCTTTTTATCTTAAAGCTATAAACGTGGCTCAAAAACGAATTTTTCATCTCGGCGACAAACGCACCTGTGAGCCTCTCAAATTTTATGTTTTTCTCTGCCGATTCGATGGTTATAAACTCATCTGGTGTGGCAAAAGAGACAAAAAGCGTGTTTGACCTCGCGTCTGCGAGTCTCTCTTCTTTGACGAAAAAGTCGCCAAATATGAAGAAAATAAAAAATATAGCAAGTAGCGAAAAGGCTACTGCTTTTAAAAGTGTTTTCAATTTTTTTCCTTTTTTGATTTGAATTTTTTTATTTATTGATGTTTTTGACAAACACAAATTTACAATTACAAATTCCGAATTCCGTTTTCCGTTTTCAAAAAATGGGGTCGCAGGGGCGAAAGCCCCCGCCCGCCCTGTCCCTCGCCACGTTTTCTTTGAGCTTTTAGCGAAAAGAAAACGTGGCGAGGGACTACAAAAAAAAGCGATAGCTTTTTACATACAGAAAACGGAGTGCGGAGTGCGGAGTGCGATTCTCAAGAATCTATAAATATACGCCGTCATTCGCAAGGGAGCTGATAGCGACCGAAGAATCCCTGAAATTTGAGGGCGTAAAAAAGTAAAATTCACGAAAAAGCGAATTTTTAAATTCCGTTTTCTGTTCTCCGCACTCCGTTTTCCGTTAACGCAGTCATTCTGAGCGCTAGCGAAGAATCCCCCGCCTTTTGAGCGAAAAGAATCTGTAAATTTGCTTTTTCGTGAATTTGGTGATTCTACTCGCTAAAATTTCAGGGGATTCTTCGGGTCGCTAACGCTCCCTCAGAATGACGGCGTTGCACTTGCTTTTTCGCATTTTACAAATACCTTGCATCACTAAATTTGCCACTCTCTGTGCCAAACGCCCGTTTTTGTCTAGTCGGTTTATCTAAATTTGCCTTAATTTCAGCTATCTCTCGCTCTAGTTCCACTAGCCCCGCTTTATATTCTCGTTCAAATTCTGGGTCTTTTTTAAACGCCTGACACTTCACTTCTTCCCAACTAACTCGCTTCATTTCTCAACTCCTTCAGTAGTTTTCTCGCTCTTTCTAGCTCGAGTTTTGGCGTCTTTTGGCTCTTTTTGACAAACACGTTTAGAATCACCACTATCCTTCCGCTCTCAAAGGTGTAAAACGCCCTAGCTATCCCACTTTTTGCCTCTGCCCTTAACTCAAAAAGCCCATCTCCAAAAGCTTTTGAATACTTTGCTGGTATATCAAAACCAAACTCGGCAAGCAAATCCATAGCATACGCCAACTTCTTACGCAAATCGCTCGGCAAATTTAAGTAGCCCTCCATCGCCTCCTTACCACTAAATTCAACTCCAAACTTCATCTCCTGCCTCAAAACGCACTCAGTTCTCCGCTCGCCTCAAATACCACTCCACAGTCTTTACTATGCCGCTCTCAAAATTCTCCTGCGCTCGCCAACCTAGCCTCTCTTCTATCTTGCTTGCGTCTATAGCATAACGCCTGTCATGCCCTGCTCTGTCCTCCACAAAGCTCAAAAGCTCCGCATAACGCCGCCCGCCACCACGCGGACGAAGCGAGTCTAGAATCTCGCAAATTTTACTAACTATCTGCAAATTTGTCCGCTCATTTCGCCCACCTATGTTGTAGCTCTCGCCACTCTCGCCCACCAAAAACGCCAGCCGAATCCCGTGGCAGTGGTCTTCTACGTAAAGCCAGTCGCGGATGTTTTTGCCATCTCCGTAAACTGGAATTTTTACGCCCGCTAGACATGAGCGAATGATGGTAGGGATGAATTTTTCGCCGTGCTGACGCGGTCCGTAGTTGTTCGAGCAGTTTGTAATGACAGCATTTAGCCCAAAAGTCTCGTGGTAGGCACGCACGACAAAGTCGCTTCCTGCTTTACTCGCCGAATAAGGCGAATTTGGCGCATACGGCGTGCTCTCGCTAAAAAGTCCCGTCTCGCCCAAAGTGCCGTAAACCTCGTCAGTCGAAATGTGGTGGAATCTGTTTGCCTCGCAACCATCTTTAAAGACAAAAGGAGCGCTCATCCACGCTTTTCGTGCCGCGTCTAAAAGGAGTTGCGTGCCGACTACGTTTGTTTTTGTAAAAATAGCAGGATTTTTTATGGAGTTGTCCACGTGGCTCTCTGCTGCAAAGTGAATGACATCCGTGATGCCATGAGTTTCAAAAATTTGTTCAACCAAATTTGCGTTACAAATGTCCCCTTTTACAAACTCATAACGCTTGCCAAATTTCTCTACACCGTCGAGGTTTGCTAGACTTCCAGCATAGGTCAAAGCGTCTAAATTTACCACGCTAAAATCACTCTCGTTTAAGATGTGATGAACAAAATTTGACCCTATAAAACCCGCACCGCCAGTTACTAGAATTTTTTTCATATTTTCTCCTTAGTTGTTTAATATTTGTTTTTTATATTTAAAATGCGTAAATTTTAAAACGCAAAGAATCGCAAATTCCGCACTCCGTTTTCCGTTTTCCGTTTTCCGTTTTCTGTTTTCCGAACGCACTCCGTTTTCTGTATGTAAAAAGCTAACGCTTTTTATTTGTCCCGCCGCCGTTTTCTTTTTCGATAAATCTCAAAATAAAACGGCGGCGGGACGAGCGGACGGGGGCTAACGCCCCTGCGACCCCATTCAGAAAACGGAATGCGGAAAACGAAATTTTCAATGGCAAAATTTCGACAAATTCGAACAACGCCGTCATTCTGAGGGGAGCTGAAAGCGACCGAAGAATCCCCTGCCTTGTGAGCGAGTAGAATCTACAAATTTAAACAAAAGCGAATTTTACAAATTCCGTTTTCTGTTTTCCGCACTCCGTTTTCCGTTACCGCCGTCATTCTGAGGGGAGCGAAGCGACCGAAGAATCCCCTGCCTTGTGAGCGAGTAGAATCTTTAAAATTCGCTTTTTCTTGAATTTGACTTTTTACGCCCTCAAATTTCAGGGGATTCTTCGGTCGGCTACGCCTCCCTCAGAATGACGGCGTTCTGTTTTTGCTTTTTTGATAATCGCAATTTCCGCACTCCGTTTTCCGTTTTACGAACACACTCAGCACTCTACTTTCCGTTTTCCGCATTCCGAACGCACTCCACACTCAGTCTTCCGAACGCAAAAATTCACGCAAACTCTCCTGCCAGTGTGGCACCGCCACGCCCAGCTCACGCTTTATTTTACTCTTGTCCAGCACAGAGTAAAAAGGTCTAGCCGCCGCCGTCTTAAACTCGCTGCTCTTTATGGGACGCACCTTGCTAGCACCCAAAACCGCCACCGCAAAGTCATACCAGCTCGCCACGCCCTCGTTTGAGTAGTGGTAAGTCTCGCACCCGCCGCTTAAACGCGGCAACGCCACGCAAACCGCTCGTGCAAGGTCGCGCGCATTTGTCGGCGTGCCCACTTGGTCGCACACCACGCTCACGCTTTCGCGCTCACGCCCTACGCGCTGCATCGTTTTTACAAAATTCGCCCCAAATTCGCCATAAACCCAACTCGTGCGAATGATGCATGAGCGCTCCAATCCCACGCCCAGCACCGCCCGCTCGCCTGCTAGCTTGCTCGCGCCGTAAACACCCAGCGGCGAAACGGGCGCGCTCTCGTCCAAAGGCGAAAAAGCACGTCCGTCAAAGACGTAGTCGGTCGAGATGTGAACTAGCTGTGCGCCGTGTTTTTTGCAAGCAAGCGCTAGGTTTAAAGCGCCCGTTTCGTTTATGGCAAAAGCCGCCTCGCGCTCGCTTTCAGCTCTGTCAACTGCTGTGTAAGCGGCAGCGTTTACTACCGCATCAAAGCCAGCCACTGCCACCTCAACCGCCTTTGCGTCTGTGATGTCTAGCTCATTTTTACCAAAAAACGAAAACTCAAACGCCCCAAATTCGCTTTTTATAAATTTAAACTCACTTCCTAGCTGCCCGTTTGCACCAGTTACCAAAACTTTCAAAATAGCTCCTTTGCTTCGTTTAGACGCGGCTGAACGAGATCTTTTGCACTCAAATTTAGCCGTGAAACATCAAAAAAATCACCCCAATTTACGCCTATATTTTCATCGCTCCAAAGCACGCCCCTGTCGCACTCACGGCTGTAGTAGTTGTCTACTTTGTAGGCAAAAACCGTCTCGTCTTCAAGCACCAAAAAGCCGTGCGCAAAGCCACGAGGAACGAGAAACTGACGCTTGTTTTCACCACTTAACTCCACGCTCACAAACTGCCCAAAAGTCGCCGAACCTCGCCTAATATCCACCGCCACGTCTAGCACACGCCCCTTTACCACACGCACCAGTTTTGTCTGTGCATGTGGCGGCAGCTGAAAGTGAAGCCCACGCAAAACGCCCGCGTTTGAAAAGCTCTCGTTGTCTTGACAAAACTCAAATTTGTCAGCACCACCAAAAGAGGCAGGCGAATTTTCACGGCAGAACTTTTCTAGCAAGTCTAGCCTAAATGTTTCACAAAAATACCCACGCGCATCGCCAAAAACAGCAGGCTCACAGATGAGCACGCCGTCTAGTTTTGTTTTTATAAAATTCATCTTTTTACTCCTGTTTGTATAAATTTTTAAAAGCAAATTTTTTAAATTTCGTTTTCCGCATTCCGTTTTCAAAAACGGGGTCGCAGGGGCGTTAGCCCCCGTCCGCTGTCCCTCGCCACGTTTTCTTTGAGCTTTTAGCGAAAAGAAAACGTGGCGAGGGACTACAAAAAAGCGATAGCTTTTTTACCTATCGGAAAACAGAAAACGAAATTTGCATAAATTCGCTTTTTCGTGAATTTGAATTTTTTAAGCCCTCAAATTTCATGAGATTCTTCGGTCGGTAACGGAAAACGGAGTGCGGAAAGCAGAAAACGGAATTTGTCAAAATTTGCTTTTTCTCAACTTTAACGATTCTATTCGCTCAAAAGGCGGGGGATTCTTCGGTCGCTAACGCTCCCTCAGAATGACGGCGTTGTTTGTTGATTCTAGAGAATCGCAAATTCCGCACTCCGCACTCCGTTTTCTGCTTTCTGTTTTCCGTTTTCCGAACGCACTCCGAACGCACGCCATTTTCAAATTTTAGCCAAAAAATTCTCGATCTTCTCTCTCATTAACGGCAAGTGAAACTCCACGATGTTTTGCATGATCCCAAAATCAAGCCCATCGTAATCATGAGCTGCTATGTTGCGAATCGCCCTAATGCCACGCAACTCCTGCTGACTAAAAATCTCTCGCAAGTCTATGTCGCTATACATAAGCTTGTCTATATTTTCGTTACAAACTATTAGGTGCATCATAATCGCTGGTTGAGTTAGGTCAGCATCAAAAAGTGCCTCGCACACGCCACCGCTCTTTTTACAAAGCTCCTCTATCACACAAATTCGCCGTAACGTGTCGCGAAGTTTTTGCAAATCGCTTTGTTTATACATAAACCACTCCCTCCAAAAGCTCCGCCCGTCTCTCCTCGCTCATGAAAGCTGTGTTACACAAATCCACACTTCTAGCAAATTTACGCTCAAAAGACAAACGCAAAGAGTCTAGGTAAATGAGCCCGTCAAAGCCTCTATGTTTTTCACGAAACGCCTCGCTGCTCTCTACCACGATGTCCACGTCGCTAGCCATGTCTGCCGTTCCTTTTGCAAAGCTCCCAAAAAGCCCAAGCCGCACTATGCCATCTGCGGCTAAATTTGCCTTTACGCTTTTTAGGTGCGCTAAAATTTTCTCTTTTGTAAGCATCTTAAACCTCATAAAAATAGCTCTGCTCCACGCCCTTAAAGATCCACTCCAAACTAAACTCACTGCTTAAATTCGCCTCCAGCAAAAAACGCAACTCAAGGTCATTTACAACACTTCGTTCCATCGCTTGTAGGTATCTCACCTTGTCCACACACGCCCAATCAACCATCTTTCCTAAACGCCGCTTTAACATCAAGTCTAGCCAAATTCGCCCACTTCTGCCGTTGCCCTCCAAAAAAGGATGCGCTACATTCATTTCGACATATTTTTCTACTATCTCCTCAAAGCTTCCTTCGCTCATCTTCTCCACCGCCGCCACAACTTCTTTTAAGTAAAGCGAATTTGCAAAACGAAAACCGCCTTTTGAGATGTTTTGCTCCCGCAACTTTCCCGCAAATTCATAAACATCGCCAAAAAGTGCTGTGTGGATTTCACAAAGCCCCGCAAACGTCCCCACCTCCACACGCCACGCTCTGCCACTTGCGAAAAACTCACGCGCACAAAGCAGGCTCTTTAAGTCAAGCTCACTCATCGCCCAAAAGCCTTAAAAGGTATTCGCCGTAGCTGTTTTTACTAAACTCTTTTGCTTGTTTTAAAAGCGCCTCGCGGTCTATCCAACCCTTTTCAAAAGCTATCTCTTCAAGGCAGGCTATCTTTACCGACTGGCGTTTTTGCAAAGTCTGAACAAAGCTACTCGCCTCCAAAAGCGAGTCGTGAGTGCCCGTGTCAAGCCACGCAAAACCACGCTTCATGAGCTGCATTTTTAGCCTTTTTTGGTCTAGGTAAATTTGGTTTAGCGTGGTTATCTCCAGCTCGCCTCGCGCACTCGGCTTAACCTCGCGTGCCAGCTCGCTCACGCCACTCGGGTAAAAATAAAGCCCCGTAACGGCGTAGTTGCTCTTTGGGTTTTGTGGCTTCTCTTCTATGCTTATGACGCTTCCGCTCTCGTCAAACTCCGCCACGCCGTAACGCTGTGGGTCTCTCACAAGGTAGCCAAAAACGCTTGCCATGCCACTTTCAGCGCTCTCAACGCCCGCTTTTAAAAGCTCTGTCAAACCGCTCCCGTAAAAGATGTTGTCGCCTAGTATCAAACACGCTGAATCTTCGCCCAAAAACTCCTCGCCTATTAGAAACGCCTGTGCTAGTCCGTCCGGGCTAGGCTGCACGGCGTAACTAAGCTGAACACCAAATTCACTTCCGTCTCCTAGCAAAGCCTTAAAAGATGCGGCGTCTTGCGGCGTGGTGATGAGTAGAATTTCTCTTATATCTGCTAGCATCAAAATGCTAAGCGGATAGTAGATCATGGGTTTGTCGTAGATGGGCAGAAGCTGTTTGCTCACGCCTTTTGTGATGGGGTAGAGACGTGTGCCACTCCCGCCTGCTAAAATGATGCCTTTCATGTCATACTCCTTCGAATTTAGTTTTAAATTTGTTGTATAGTGAAAAATCATCTAAAAGTTTAGAAAATTCACTTTTGAGAATATTTTTCAAATTTGCTTTTTTCAATAAATAACATAAAACCGTATATATACAAAAAAGATTTTTGCCGTTTGAAATGCCATTAAAATGTCTGTTTTTTGGTAGATTTGTTTCATAGCAGGACTTTTAAAGAAAATACCGCCGAGTCATTTGCACTTAACTAAATAATCGTGTCGGCGGTTTGTTACTGAAACACAGATTATAACCAAATTTAGTTAAAATTAAGTTTAAATTTCTTTAATTTCACTATTAAAAATTTAAAAACCTTTAGGGCATCTCTAAAAACTACTTAACTAAATTTGAGTGGCTCGCTTTT
>DCIZ01000006.1:0-5360 GCA_002317305.1 Campylobacter sp. UBA1713 | reverse complement strand
AGTATTCTCCTCATTTTAAGAAAAAAATATCCTAAAAACACTCCACAAAACAAGCGAAGCGCTCGGCGTAGCCGATGTTTCTTTAAAATCGAGCCAAACTAGTTTTTAGAGATGCCCTTTATTAAATCACCTTTTTGTTTAATTTAAAATCACCTCGCTCCTAACACACTCACACCGCCAGTAGCTCACAAAGCCTTTTTACCACCAGCTCCACCACAAAAAAGTCAAATTTCTCTAGCTCGCTAGAAGCACCGAACGCCGCATCAAGTGCCTCGTAGTAGTCTAGCCTATGCTCTTTTTCTACCACCACGCACGGAAAACCGCCACGCAAAAGCTCTAACAATGGCGTTTGAGTTGTAGGTGAATCGAAGCCGAAAATCCTCCTCCAAACTACGCCTAGTCGCCTCTGAAAAGCTCTTTTTCGCTAGCCTCGCTCTGAGCTCATCGCACAAATTTAACTTCGCCTGCATCGCCTGCCTTTTTTATTTTTCATCATCGTTTAAGGGTATTTTAGATATCATATTCTCGTCAGAAACGGAATTGTTACAATCGGGGTTATAAAACTGTCGGTGAGGATAACCCCGCTCACCCCTTTCCGTTTTTGAGTGAACTGTTAACAGATGCCTCTCATTATCCCACATTCTCTCAGCATATTTTATCATATTTCCGTCATTTGCTTCAACATTCCAAACATTGCTATTGTGTTGTTTATCTAATTTCGGCTCTACATTTTTTGCAACTTTTGGAAAACTCAGCATCTCTTCTGTCGTAATCATACCGCGTTTTTGCGAGTCATTTAGATGCTTTTTTTGCTCTTTTTCAATAAACCATCTATCCACAACAACTTCACCAATATTGCTTTTAACGATAGTTTTTTTGCTTATTTCCAGTAAAAACCTGATACATATTTCCAGCTTCTTTTTTAGAATTTTTATCCCATGCAATATCTTTCAGTCTAACCAAATTTGCCCGAATCGCTTTAATTGTTTTATTTTTATCTGCGTTTTTTTGAAGTTTTTTTACATTATCTTCCAATATTAATATCTCTCTTTGAAGTTCAAGCCTTTCAGAATCATTCATATATACCTCCTCACACGCCAAACCTAAACCGCAAAAATCGCCTAAAACTGTAGACCAGCTTCGCCTTTTTAAACGCCAAAATGTCAGTAAATTTAAGCTGTCCCGTCTTTTTCAAAAACGCCTTTGTGTCGCCAGCCATCTCTCTTTCACGCTCCATCACAAAAAATTTATAAACCTTCGGGTGAGCTTTCTCTTTGTTTGCCCTAAACTGCTCCAAAACAAATTTACAGTCCTCTCTCGCTCGCTGCCAGCTCTCCACGTCTCTTGTGGTCGTGATGCTTTTTGGGTTGTAGCGGTAGAGGTAAAACACATCTGAAAGCAAAACCACACGCTCGGCAAAGCTATATACAAAAAAGTTAAAAAACGAATCTTCCCACATAAGCAGTTTATGTTCAAAGCGTGGCAAAGCACTAAAAACCTGCTGCAAAAACTCACGCCCGTAAAGCACCGCACAACAAGATGTGTAGTGCTGTTTTCTGCCATACAAAAATCTAACAAATTTCTCGTTTGTCTCAAAAAACTCATTTGGTAAATTTGACCCAACATTTCTTTGCCCATCTCTAAAAAACTCAAAGTTAAACGCCACCATCTGTGCGCTTTTTTCTAACGCTGCTTTTAGTGACACCTCTACTGCATCTTTTTCTAGCAAGTCATCGCTGTCTACAAACATCACAAATTCACCAGTAGCGTGCTCAAAGCCACTTTGTCTTGAGTAAAACAAGCCTCTATTTGTGCCATTTGAGACGACTTTTATGCGACTATCTTTGTAACTTTGCACTATTTGCATACTAGAATCTGTGCCGCAGTCATCTACTATGACCACTTCAATGTCTTCGTAGCTTTGCGACAAAACAGAATCTAACGTTTGTGCTACAAATTTTTCTACATTAAAAACAGGTATTATTATACTTACTTTCAAAATTCAAATCCTCCTAAATTTCCGTCTTTTAAAATCTAATACTCCACACGTTTCACACTTAAAAGCAAAATCCGTCCAAAAAGGTAAATTTTTCTCTTATTACCCTGCTCTTTTACCGTCAAAAACGGCAAGAATCCAAAAATACGAATTTGTGTTTTAACAAGTGCTTTATTTTTGTAACACCAGTAAAGCTCTGGATGCTTTGTTCTCACAAATGCATAAACCAACTGAGTAACTTCTCTCATTTTTTCAAACTGCGTTTCAGAAGTGCTTTGCTCGTGGTCTCTGTAACAAAGTAAAGTATCGCTTAAATTTGCAAATTTAGTAAAGTCAATGAGACGGCACCAAAGCATGTAATCTTCTGCTGGCGAAAATTCCTCCTCGTAACAAATTTGGTTTTTTTCCAAAACTGACTTTCGTATCATACTTGCTGGGTGCAAAATTTCGCAATGTTTCATTAGTGCTACTTTTATATCTTTATCTTTTTGTGAAAATTCTCGCTTTTTTTTGCTAACTATACATGTTGCATTTGCCCCCACGACCCCCACTTCCTCATTTGCGTCCAAAAACGCCACCTGTTTTTCAAAACGCTCTTTCATGTTTATGTCGTCATGATCTACCACCGCCAAATACTCACCCTTTGCAAGCGAGAGAAGTTTGTTTCTACTAGCCGAAATGCCGAGATTCTTTTCGTTTTTGTAGTAAAAAATTCGCTCATCTTTGTAGGAGCGAATCACGCTTTCACGGCTCTCACTCGGGCAGTCGTCTAGAATCAAAAACTCAAAATCCGCAAAACTCTGCGCCAGCACACTCTCCACCGCCTCACGCAAATAGTGCTCATTTGTCCTGTAAACTGGCATCAAAACCGAAACCTTTGGCATCTTTTTTCCTTTCTTTTTAAATTTGACTTGCTTTTGCTAAAAGCACTTTAACAGCACCTAAAAACCAGTTTGGCTTTGAAAGATTTTTGCCTTGTTTTTTCATCGCCAAAATTAGCTCAAGGACATATGTGCTCCGCTCTTTGTTCTCTGTTTTTTCTTTTATGTTTAAGATAAACGTTCCAGTCGGTTTTAGCACACGTAAAAGCTCTTTTGAAACACCCAAAAACCACTCAACATACAAATTTGTCGCCACGCCACCATACTGCTTTTTACGTTGGTCAGCATAAGGCGGCGAAGTTACGACTAGATCCACAGAATTTTCAGGCAACGTCTTTAAAACCTCCTGACAATCCCCCAAATAAATTTTCACACTCATCTCACACTCCCAGCTTTACACGTAAAGCGCGCCGCGCCAAAAACCTAACTTTCGCCGCCAAAAACGCCACTTTTCCCGCCACGCCTAGCTCTTTTTTTGCACGCGCCACATCTCTTTTGCACTTTGCTATCTCAAATTTAACCTGCTCGTAAAAGACCACAAAAATCCTCGCATCCACCTTTTTGCGCAAACGCACAAACTCGCCCAAAACCAGCTCGTAGTCTCTTAAAAAAGCCTCCAAACGCTCCGCTGTTCGCACTTTCGTGATGCTACTTTGCCGCACTCTAACACAGTAAAGCGCCTCGCTCAAATTTGCCGCACTCTTTGCAAAGCAAAAGATGGCAAAGTTTAGCAGCCCGTCTTCACACATCGAAAGCCTTTGCTCTTTGTCTAGCAAACTAACCGCACGCAAAAAGACCTCACGCCTGACAAATTTACCACAGATGCTGTGTTGTGTCTCTTTCGTGCGAAAGCGAAAATTTGCGTAGTCGCTAAAATTCTCAAAAACCGCCGCTTTTAGCTGTGTTTCGCTCTCAGTCGTGCCATCTTCATGCAAATTTTTTAGCGAGCACGCCACAAAGTCAGCACCCGTTTTTTGTGCCGTTTTTACGAAAATCTCAACGGCGTTTGGCTCTAAAATGTCGTCTGAATCTAGACATGTTACAAACTCGCCTGTGGCGTGCAAAAGCGCGTTTATGCGTGCGTAAAAACTGCCTCTATTTGTGCCGTTTGAGATGATTTTTACTCGCTCATCACTAAAACTTCGCACCACTTCCATGCTCTCATCACTGCCACAATCGTCTACTACTATGACCTCAACGTCTTTGTGCGTTTGTGCTAACGCCGAATTTAGCGCTACGCCCACAAACTCCTGCGTGTTAAAGACGGGAATTATGATGCTAACTTTCATGAAAAACCTCGTAAATTTAAATTTGTTAATTGTATCGTGAAAAAGATAAAAAAGATGTTAAAAGAAAAAAGTAAGTAGTTAGGGTTATGTGTGGATTGCAAAGTATTTAAGGGGTCGCAGGGGCAAAGCCCCCGTCCTCCACCTCCGCCCAAACTTTCTTTTGAACGAAGTGAAAAAGAAAGTTTGGGCGGAGGCTAAAAAAGCGTTAGCTTTTTACTAAAATTTGCCCTGTCTAAATTTTAGATATATCGTGAAGTAGTTAGGGAGTTAGGAGGTGGGATTTGCAAATATTAACAAAAGCAAATTTTTACAAATCCCGTTTTCTGCATTCTGAATCGCTAAAACGAAAGCACTAGCCCCAAAGATCCACCTACATTTTTAAGCTCTGGCTCCACAAACTCCGCCTTTACGCCCAGCTCCACCGCCACGTTTCTAGAGAGCTCATAAAGTAGCCCCGCGTTCGCCCCAAAAAAGCCGCGAATTTGGCTAGAGGTCTCTTCTATTTTTCTACTACTCTTTGCCACGTTTGTTGTCGCCCCAGTAGCTATGTTGTAGTCAGTTCCGCTAGTTGTCAGCGTATATTTTTTGTCCAAACTCACACGCGCTGCGCCACCATAAACGCCCACAAAAGCCTTCAAATTTGACGAAATGTTTGGCGCCCAGTCATAACCCACGCTCACCTTGTGCGCACTCCACTCAAATTTGCTTATCTTCGCATCCGCTTGTCGGTAAGATATGAGCGGATAGTAGTCGTCCTCTTTGTCGTGGTCGCTAGCACGCACATCTTTTACCTTTGCTGGCATTTGGTAGGCATAAGCTATGTAAAGCCTGTGCGAATTTAGCCCTTTTTCGTTGCCGAGCTTTTTGCCCAGTTTTACAAACGCCTCGCCCACATTTGCCTTGTGGTAGCCTAGGTCAAACTCGCCATCTTTTAGCTCATTTCTCGTGTTTAGATAGCTAGCACCAACGCTAACATAACTCTCTGCGGCATTTAGCGCCACGCACGCAGCACAAAGCGAAAGTGCGGTCAAAAACTTTTTCATGTTGTTCCTTTCATTTTTTTTGCAAATTCTAAACGAAAAAAGTTAAAAAAATGTTATCATACAAATTTAAGGGCATCTCTAAAAACCAGTTCGGCTTGATTTTTCGGAGTGTTTTTAGCGAATTTTTGTTTTAAAATGAGGAGAATACTGT
>DCIZ01000022.1:3438-4353 GCA_002317305.1 Campylobacter sp. UBA1713 | reverse complement strand
TTGACCCCTTGCTTTTCGCAAATTTCGACAAAATTTTGGTTTTCACTCAGAAAGCCGTAACCCGGAAAGATGGCATCGCACTCGCTAATCTCACAAGCGCTCATGATGGCTGGAATGTTTAAGTAGCTCTCGCTTGAGCGTGGTGCTCCTATGCAAATGCTCGCATCGGCGTATTTTACATAAAGCGCATCTCTGTCAGCAGTCGAGTGCACGACTACCGCCTCTTTGCCCATCTCTTGAATCGTCCTTAGTGCCCGAAGTGCTATCTCGCCTCTGTTGGCTATCAAAATTCGTTTTAGCTCTCTCATCGCCACTCCTTAGAGTTTCTCGACTTCAAAAAGTGCCATGCCATACTCTATAGGCTGCCCTTCTTCTACTAGACACTTTGTGATGCGGCAGTTAAATTCGGCTTCTATCTCGTTCATGATCTTCATCGCCTCGATGATGCAGACCGTCTCGCCCTTTTTCACGCTCTGCCCTACTTTTACAAAGGCAGGTGCGCCTGGGCTTGGTGCGGCGTAAAACGAGCCCACCATCGGCGAGTCTATGGTAACGCCTGACGGCACGCTCGCCTTCACGCCTGCGTCATTTACGACTACGTTTATAGGCTGCGGCGCTGGGCAAGCTACTGCTGCGTTTGCCACTGGTGCTGGTGCGACCACTTCTGGTTCGTATTTTTCTAGCTCTATCTCAAAGCCGCCGTCTTTTATCTTTATCCTATTTAAATTTGTCTCGTCAAAATAACTCATCAAATCTTTAATCTCATCTCTTGTCATGTTTGATCCTTTAATTCAAAATAAATCGCCATTTTATCAATTTTTGGTTTAAAGAAAAGTTAAAGTCGACAAAATGTGTTAAATGACGGCGGTAACGGAAAACGGAGTGCGGAAAACAGAAAACGGAATTTCGTAAATT
>DCIZ01000022.1:0-3421 GCA_002317305.1 Campylobacter sp. UBA1713 | reverse complement strand
TTTTTCTCAAATTTAACGATTCTACCCGCTCACAAGACAGGGGATTCTTCGGTCGGTAACGGAAAACGGAGTGCGGAAAACAGAAAACGGAATTTGCGAAAATTTGCTTTTAGCTAAATTTAAAGATTCTACTCGCTAAAATTTCAGGGGATTCTTCGGTCGGCTTACGTCCCTTGCGAATGACGGCGTTGATTTAACGATTCTGTAGAATCGCAAATTTCGTTTTCTGTTCTCCGTTCTCCGTTCTCCGCATTACCGTCGTCCATTTTTTGCCAGCTCTTTGTCGTAGTCTCGTCCATTAAACCCCACGATTCTCTTTCTTTTTTTGTTAAATTTACCACTCAAAACGTCCCGCCTAGCATCATACTCCGGCGAAACCACTCCGCCCAAAGTCGCCAAAACGTGAATCGTGTCATCATTTACAAAAGGCTTTTCACGCGCCGCCACAGTCGCTGCAAACATCTCGCCACGCCTAGCTTTATAAGCATCGCTCATAACCACAACAAAAGGAATTTCGTAGTTTGTCGCAAAGTCATTTGAGTGCCCGAAAAAATTCGCCCTATCATCATAAACACTCTCGCCGTGATCGCTTAAAAAAACCATCACCGCATCCTCGTCCTTAAACTGCTCCCAAATTTGCCCCACCAAATGGTCTGTGAAAAAATTTGCATTTGCATATTCGCTCACCACGCGTTTTTGCTCGTTTGAAAATTTCTCTCTCACGTCGCCCACACCAAATTTGACAAAGTGCTTCGGATAGCGGTCAGCGTAGCGTGCATGCGCACCATAAAGATGAACCAGATAAAACTCACGCTCATCGTTTTTCTTAAATTCTGACAAAATCTTTTCGTTATTTGCTTGCGTTTTTACAAAAAAGTCTGCATTTTTACTAAGTGTCGTCTGCTTCACCGCCTCCCATGTGCCCGTTACCGCCTGCTGCGAGACAAAACGCGTTTTAAACCCCGCAAAACCAAACAAACTCACCACGTCCAGTCCCGTTTTTACACCGTCTCTGTTTGAAAAGTCCAGCAGGTGGTTTAGCACCGCATAAGTGGTCGGGTATGAGCTCACCACGTCGTTAAACGCCACCAAATTCCCGCTTTTTTCTAGCCTTTTTAAATTTGGCGTCGTGTCGAGGTAGTAACCGTAAAGGCTAAATTTGGCTCTTTGGTGCGACTCGCCTATGACTAGAATCACCTTTTTTGGCGAATTTTTCGCGTGAATTTGCCCTCTAAATTTAGCTCGCATCTCACGGTTTGTCTTAAAAATAGCCACCGCTTCGTCCTCGTTTTTGAAAAGCTGGCGTTTGTCTAGCGAATTTACGAGGGCAAAGCGGGTAAAGTTTAGCCCCCAAAGCGGCTGAATGTCTCGCGTCAAAAGCACCGCCGTGATGCACCCAAAAAAGGCGTAAGATAGCAGGATAAATTTGGTTCGTTTCTGGCTTGGCGCAAAAAGCTTTTCTTTTTTAGAGAGCCACAAAAGCACCGCACCAAACGCCAAAGTTAGCGCCCAAACAGAGAGAATTTTCAAATTTGTATAAGCCGCTAAAAACTCGCTAGCTTCACTCACGTCCGTTTGCCTGATGCCAAGCAACGAGAGTTTGTCAAAGAGCATTTGGTAGCTTACGACCAAAAAACTCTCCACCAAAAAGAGCACAAAACACGCCCAAAAGAGCACTTTTACACCGATGCGAGCCACTTTTTCTTTTGTCAAGAAAAGCACGTGAAGTAGCAAAAAAATGGCGGCAAAGATGGCACACGCATGCACAAAGGCGAGTTTTTGCATCCAAATGAGCAGAGCGAAATTTAGCACAAAAACAAAAAACAAACATGGCGATTCTTTGACGACAAACGCCGCAAATTCGCCCAGTTTTAGCCCGCTACTAGCAACAACACGCAACAAAAAGACCATGTAAGCTACTCCAAAAAACGTAAAAACAAGCGACAAAACGTTTATGTCTCGCATGACAAGTGGCTGTTTTACGCTGAATTCTAAATTTAGTGCCACGCCACTTTTGACGTTTTTTAGTGTGTAAACAAAAGGCTCGTTGTGCCACGCTCGCTCTTTTTTTACGATGGTTTTGCCGTTTAGCTTGACTGCCTCAAACTGCGTTAAGGCTTTGACCTGTTTTTTGTTTTTGGCAGTGTATTGACCCATGAATTTTAGCGTGATGTCCGCTTTTGTGCCCGCAAATTCTGGCGTGATGACTACGCTATAACTTCTGTAAAGTAGCCTGTGCGGAAAGGTCAGCCTGCCTTCGTTTTGTCGGTTGGCGACTTTTGCCACTTTGACTTCTGGGTGTTTTGTGGCGAGTTTTAGCGTTGGTTTTGGTGCTACTTTTTTTGCTGGCTGGGCTGGTTTTGGCGGTTGTGGCTGGGTTATGTTTTGTGAAATTTGTAAATTTGCATTTTGTGTTTGCATTGCGGTTTTTGCATTTGTGTTTGGCTGTGCGGTTTGCACGTTTTGCGTTGCATTTTTTGCGTTTTGTAAATTTGCATTTTGAGTTTGCATTGCGGTTTTTGCATTTGTGTTTGGCTGTGCGGTTTGCACGTTTTGTGTTGCATTTTTTGCATTTTGCGTTGCATTTTTTGCATTTTGTAAATTTGCAGTTTGTGCGGTTGCAGTGGCTGGTTTTACGTTTGCGTTTGTGTTTAGCTGTGAGGTTTGCACGTTTTGTGTTGCATTTTTTGCATTTTGTAAATTTGCGGTTTGCGTTTGCATTGCGGTTTGCACGTTTTGTGTTGCATTTTTTGCGTTTTGTAAATTTGCAGTTTGTGCGGTTGCAGTGGCTGGTTTTACGTTTGCGTTTGGCTTGGCACTCTCAACGAGCACAAAGTCGATTCTAGCCGTGTTTTGGTTTAGCGTGTTTAGTGCTTCCTCGCTCACAAAAAGCTCGGGACGAACTACCACAAACGCCACAAGAATCATCGCCGCCCAAACAAACGAAAATGCGTGATGGCGTTTTTGTTTTAAACAACTAGAACTCTCTCTCTCTCTGAAATTTCGGTTTCGATGTTTTTCGAATTTGTGTTTTGTTTTACGTTTTGCATAGTTTGCCTTGTATTATAAATTTATATTTTCTAAGATAATAACCAAATATATCTTAAAATTCATTAAAAAATTTCAAAAATATCTCATAAAAACAACCATATTTTAAGGTTATGTTAAAAAAATAAAAGTCAAATTCACAAAAAGCCCAAACCAACACCGTCATTCGCAAGGGAGCGACATCGACCGAAGAATCTACTGCCTGGCGAGGGAAAAATTCACCAAAATTTCGACAAATTCGAACAATGCCGTCATTCGCAAGGGAGGCGAAGCGACCGAAGAATCCCCTGCCTTATGAGCGGGTAGAATCTACAAATTCACAAAAAAGCAAATTTTGCAAAATTCCGTTTTCTTAAAACCTTCCTAATTACAC
>DCIZ01000106.1:2450-14045 GCA_002317305.1 Campylobacter sp. UBA1713 | reverse complement strand
CGGAAAACGGAATTTTGCAAAATTTGCTTTTTTGCGAATTTCAGAGATTCTACTCGCTCAAAAGGCAGGGGATTCTTCGGTCGCATTCGCTCCCTCAGAATGACGGCGGTAACGGAAAACAGAATGCGGAAAACGGAAAACGGAATTTTGCAAAATTTGCTTTTTTGTGAATTTGGCTTTTTTATACTATTGCACTCGCACCAAACCCCGCAAACCCCGCAAACCCCACAAACTCCACAAAACACAGCAAAACCCCACAAACCCGCAAACCCCGAAACGTCTCACGCCAGTCCCAAGCAGTCGTTTATGCTAAATCGCCCAGCCTTTTGCCCGCTTAACCACAAAGCTGCCCGCACCGCGCCCTTTGCAAAAGTCGCCCGCGAAGTCGCCGTGTGGCAAAGTTTTACAAATTCGCCATCGTTGTAAAAGCCCACTTCGTGCTGCCCCACTACATCGCCACCTCGAAGGCTCATCACCGCTATCTCGTCTCTGCTCCTTTTGCCCACTGCGCCGTCTCTGCCACTCACACGCACGTCCGGCAAATTTAGCCCTCGCGCACTGGCAGCGCTCTTTGCAAGCGTGAGTGCCGTGCCACTCGGCGCGTCTATTTTGTTTCTGTGGTGCATCTCCAAAATCTCCACGTCAAATTCGCCCAGTGCCTTGCTCGCCACGCTAACCAAGTGGTTTAAAACCGCCACGCCGAGGCTCATATTTGTCGCTTGTAAAACCGCCGTTTTTTTCGCCAGCTCGTTTAGTAGCGCCTCGCCCTTTTCGCCCAGTCCAGTCGTGCCGACCACAACGGGCTTTGGCGCGCCCGTCTCACAGGCGAATTTCAACAAGCCCAAACTCGCCGCTGCCACGCTAAAATCTATGACAACATCGCTTTTTTCAAAAAGCACCGACAGCTCGTTTGTAACGACCGCTTCGCCTACGTCTGTTTTTAAGGGCTCGATGCTAAACGCTACTGCCAGCGTGGCGTTTTGTGCGCTTTGCAAGACCTTTATGATCTCGCTACCCATACGTCCGCTTGAGCCGAAAAGACCTACTTTTATCATTTTTTTTCCTTTGTGTTAAAATTTTAAATTTGAATTTTGGTAAAAAGCTAACGCTTTTTTGTAGTCCCGCCGACTTTTTCTTTTCGCTAAAAGCAAAGAAAATGCGGCGAGGGACGAGCGGGCGGGGGCAAGCCCCTGCATTCAGAAAACAGAAAACGGAAAACGGAATTTTGTAAATTTGCTTTTTCGTGAATTTTACGATTCTACTCGCTTAAAAGGCGGGGGATTCTTCGGGCTAAAGCCCTCAGAATGACGGCGTTCTGTTTGTGCTTTTTTTGATGTTTGACGAATTTACCCCTCGCCAGGCAGGGGGGATTCTTCGGTTAGCACAACCAGCATCAGAATGACAGCATTCTAAAATTTGACAAATCCTCCTTTCCAAATCCGCTACTCGTTATCCCACTCAATGTGCGGCAAGTTTTCGACTATCTGCGCAGTTTGGACGGAGACGTTTATGACACTTAAAAGCAGGTCAAGTATGTAGCGTGGGTTGCCACTCTCTCGTGCCCATTCGTTTGGGTCGTTTACTATTAGGCTTGCTTTGTCTTGTTTTACCGCGTAACGATCTACTATCCACTCGAGTGCCGACTTGCCGCCCACTATGTAGTCATGCGCTTGTGGCGGAATGTTTTTTACGCAAATGTGTTCGTTAAAAAAGATGACACTTTTATCTTTCTCTTTGCCCTTTTTGCCCCAACGCATCTTTTGGACACAAAAGTCGCCACTCTCTTCGCCCGTTACCTCCACGCCGTCTGGTTTTGGAAAACTCTCGTAGTTTAGGTGAAGGTGTGCTAGCTTTCGTCCTGCTTTTACAAATTCAAAAAACTTCTTATATTCGCTCACAAACGGCAGGCGAGGAAGCATCTTTTTTAGGTTGTTTGCGAATTTTTCGCGGTAGCTCTTTGAGTGCAAAAAGCCGTAAACGTAGTAAAATATATCTTCTTTTGAGACGCTACTGCCAAATTTGCTTTGGGCTATCTTTAAGATGTAGTCAGAGATGCCATCTTCTCGTTTATACTTAAACAAATCGTCTTTCGTGTAGTGGTAGAGTGGAAAACACTGCGTATCGCCGTTTAGGTGCAAGTCGGCGATGGTGTTTGTAATGAATGGCGTGTACTCTTTGTTGCCGCTGATTCCTTGAATGCAGATGACGATATTTTCATCATAAAACATAGATTCAAACAAACCTTTTCTGTGGATAAACAAATCTCCAAAATACAAATTTTGTTTTACGAAAGGTCTATACATCGACTCGCAAATTCTATCTGTTTGCAAATTTGTTTTTACATATTTGTCAAGTTTTGGTGTTAAACTACTTGACCAGCTTATTTTTGTAGAATCTAAGCTTTTAAACTCATCGGCAGTTATGTCAAACTCTTCTCTTGCTTTTTGCAAATCGTCTACTTGAGAATTGTAAAAATCAATAGTATTTCTCATGTTTTCTTTGAGTTGTTGTTTTGAATAATTATAAACCCAAGAATCTCTATTTGCATTTACGCCCAGCGAATATGTCGTAAAAAAGCTCTTTGCATTTTTGTCAAATTTGCGTTCAGGCTCAAGCTGAAACCATGAGCTAAATTTATCATTTCGCACATTTATCCAGTCGCCGTGTTCATTTGGGTAAATTCGCTCAAATGGCACATTTGAGATGTCTTTAAAACCAGCCAAAATGTTTAGCTTCTCCTGTCTCAAACGATAGTCGCCTATGTCGTAGTAGTAAATTTGCGCCTTTTCGTCTGTTATTTTTGGGTTTTTTACTAAAACCGTGATGGCAACGCCCGTCATGATGTCAAAGATATTTTTCCCCTCTCGTCTTGCCGCTTCGCCATTTTTGCCCCTGATGGCGCCTCGCAAATTTAGGACATAAATTTTTGAAAACTCCCGCTCCAAACACTTTCTGAATCCGTCTAGTCCGTTGCTCTCCACCCAACCGCTGTTTGTGATGAACGAAACCACACCGCCATCTTTTGGGTCTAGCCTGTCGCTCGCCCAGCGAAAAGCTTTTATGTAGCTGTCGTAAGCGGATTTATTTGAAATAGAATTTGACAAAGCCACATAACTTTCAGCGATGCTCTTTTCTAAATTTTCATATTTTTGGTTTTGGGCGTTGTCATTTGCGCTTCTTTGTCCCACCGAATACGGCGGATTCCCCACGACAACCGTGATGGGCTTTTTTGCCTGCTCGTTTAAACGCTCGGTGTTTTCTACAAAAAAAAGCGAATCTCTAAACGTCTCCTCAAAAGCCCTCTCGTTTCTCTCATTTTCATACATCTGAAATGTGTCGGTAAAACAGATGCCGCCAAAAGACTCATAATGTCTCAAATTTGCCGCTTTATGATATGCGTTTTCTATGTTTATAGAGGCTATGTAGTAAGCTAGCAAGACTATCTCATTTGCAAAAATTTCGTTTTTGTATTTGCGCGAGAGATCTTTTGGTGCTATGATGCCGCTTTGCAAAAGCCTAGTTATAAACGTTCCCGTGCCAGTAAATGGGTCTATGATGTTTACATCGCAGTCTGAAAGCGAGCGGTCAAATTCGCTTTTTAGCACACTTTGAGATGAGCAAATGATGAAGTCTACAACCTCAAGTGGCGTATATACGATGCCGAGTTTTTCTACCGTCAAAGGAAAGGCGTGTTTAAAAAAGCTATCGTAAAGCTCTATGACGATTCGCTGTTTGGCTTCGGCGTTGTCTATGCCTTCAGCGCGTTTTTTGACAGAAGTGTAGAATCCGTTTAGCTTTTCTAGCTCATCTGGCGGTGTAAGAGAGTCAAGCAAATTTGTAATCTCTTCTAGCGACTTTGAGACGGGATTCTCTCTTGTGAAGTGATCATCGCCAAAAATAGCCTCAAAAACAGGCTTTGTAATGAGATGTTGAGATAGCATCTCGACCGCTTCGCTACTGCCAAGAGACGGGTTTATGCTTTTGCGAAGTCCAGCCAAATATGTCTCAAATTTATCTTTGTATTTGCCCTTTTTTGCCACGAGTTCGTTTATGCGTTTTACGTTTTTTTGTGCTATAACGCCTACATCTTTGCCCCAGTCAGCCCAGTAGCGTCTGTCGCCACACTTTGCGACCATTTTTGCGTAAACGGCTGCTTGTAACAAGGCAAATTCGTCCATGATCTTTTGTTGTAACTCGTCTTGTAAAAGCGTGTTTTCGTAGCAAACAGACTCGTCTTTTCCCACCACTTGCACGCTCGTGTTTTGTGGCAAAGTGCCCACAACTGAAATTTGAGTTGGCTTGTTTTTGTTTAACTCTATCTTGTTTATAACGGCGTTGAATCTGTCATCGTGTGCTCTTAGTGCGTTTAAAACGCTCCAAACTATCTTAAAATCTTCGTTTTTGTCTAAAATTTCACTTGCGTTTGCGCTCTTTGGCACAACGACAGGAATGATAATGTAGCCAAATTTTTTATCTTTTGCACGTCTCATCACGCGCCCGACCGACTGAACGACATCGACTTGACTGTTTTTTGACGACAAAAATATGATGGCGTCTAAGCTAGGCACGTCTACGCCTTCTGAAAGGCAGCGGACATTACTAAGCACGCAGCACTCATTTTCGCCCGCGCTTTTTAGCCAGTTTAGTAGCTTTTGTCTCTCGTTTGTGGGCATTTTGCCATCGACGTGGTCGGCTTTTATGGTCGTTAGTTTTGCCTTTTCATCTGGCAAAAGCTGTTCGCAAGCCTTTTGACAAATGTTAAAGTTGTTTGTGTTGTAAAGCGAATTTGCGATGCTAGAACAAAACGAAACGGCGCTTTTCATCGGCGTAGAATCGCCCGCAAAAAGCTCTTTGTCTGTGAGGTATTTTGTCCTTTTTGAAAGGACGTTTATGCAGCCGACAAGCTTTAAAGCGTCGTTTGAATTTATCTCTTTTTCGCCGTTTTCTCGCTTTGCTAAATTTGCTTTTTCTATAAATTCTTTTACCTCTTTGTCTAGCGAATTTTCGTCTATAGTAAGAACGATGACTTTGTAGTCGCTCAAAAGTGACTTTTCGACTGCTTCGCCAAAACCGATTCTGTGAATCTCTTCGCCGTAGAGAAGTGGGTCGTCCATCGAACACAAAGTGGCATCGTTTTCACGCGCTTTTTGTTGAGATTCTGGCGAGTAGAGTCGTGGTGTAGCTGTCATGTAAATTCGCTTTTTGGCGTCTATGAACTCATCTTGATGCACTCTCACAAAAGCCGATTCCTCTTTGTCCGCTAGCGTTATGCCAGTCGTTCTGTGTGCTTCGTCGCAAATGATGAGGTCAAATTTGTAGCTGTTTTGTGAATTTTCGCTCGCTTTTTTTATCTTTTTTTGAACTTCACTAATGATTCCGATGGAGTGATATGTAGAAAAAACCACTATCAAACCGCCTTCGCGCTCTTGTCTTTTTTTAAATTTAAAAAACCGCTCTTTTATGCTCTCGACGTTTGTCGAAGCGGGGTAGTTTAGCTGTTCGTCAAAATCTTTTTCGCTCTTTTTTGCCACCTCGCTCGCCCTTGCGTCTGAACAGATGCAGATGGGGTAAATTTTTTCTGTGGTTTGTGCTAGCCACTCATTTAGCGTTTGGTTTAGCAGTGAGATGGACGGCACGAGAAAGAGGACGAGACCGCTACCGTCTTTTGCTACGTTTTGGGCGATTTTTAGCGAAGTAAAAGTTTTGCCCGTGCCACACGCCATGATTAGCTTGCCTCTGTCTTGAGTTTTTAGGTAGTTTAGCGTCTTTTCCAGTGCTATTTGCTGATGTTCTAAAAGGTCAAATTTGCCACCTTCTGCCTCAGCGCCAAAAAACCCAGCAGCGAGTTTATTCCACTTTACGTTGTCGTTTTTTAAGAAATTTCTATCATATCTTACGACTTGTGGATTTTGGTTTTCTATGGCGTTTTGTGCCTGTTCGCCAAAGCCATCTTCTGTCGTGTCTATCCAGATTCTAAGTGCGAATCGCTTTTCGCCATCTTCGGTTACAAAACTTTTGCTAGAAAGCGAGAGAAATGTGTCTACATCGGCTTTTGTAAATTTGCCTTTTGGGTTGTAGCACTTGCACTGAACGGCGTAAAATTCGCCCTCAAACGTTTTGCAAACAAGGTCAATGCCAGCGTCTTTTTCGCTTATTTGGTCTTTGTAAGGAAAGTCGCTCCACAGCCAAACCTCTTTTATGATGTTTTTGTAAAGTGGCGTGGTTTTTAGCCAGTTGGCTACGAGTTTTTCAAACATCATGCCTTTTTCTCTTTTTGAGACGGCATCTTTGGCAAATTTTGCTATCAACTCGTCAAAAAATTCGCCGTTTGACTTTGGCGGTGTTTTTGTTTTTTCGTTTATGTTTTCGTTTGACATGTTTTTTCCCTTGTTTTGCGTGATTTTTGGTAGATTCTAGCATAAAAATTTTGTGAAATTGTTTAAAATGCGTGTAAACGGAAAACGGCAGTAGCAAAGTGCGGAATTGTGAAAAATTCGCAAAAAAGCAAATTTTTCACAAATTCCGTTTTCTGTTTTCCGAACTCCGTTTTCAGTTCTCCGAATCAAACTGCAAATACCTGTAAGTCGCCTCCTCTTTGCCCGCCAAAGCCGCCTTATAAATTTCGCGGTACTCCGCCACCTCTGGCAACCGCCCCAAAGTAGCACACACGCCCGCAAGCTCCGCTGAACCCAAATACACCTTCGCACCCAGTCCCATTCTGTTGTCAAAATTTCTGGTAGATGTAGAAAAGACCACCGCACCATCTGCCACGCGCGCTTGATTCCCCATGCAAAGCGAACAGCCCGGCACCTCTGTCCTAGCGCCCGCCGCACCAAAGAGCGAGTAGACGCCCTCACGCCGCAAAGCCTCCTCGTCCATCTTTGTAGGAGGCACCACCCAAAGCCGCACAGGCACGCTGCCTTTGCCACGCAAAATTTCGCCAAGCGCCCTGTAGTGCCCTATGTTTGTCATGCAGCTTCCCACAAAGACTTCGTCTATATTTTTCGGGCGGTTTTGGCTGGCTAGCACTTCGCTTAAAGTCGCCACGTCGTCCGGGTCGTTTGGACACGCTAGCACAGGCTCGCAAATTTCGTTTAGGTCTATCTCCAAAACCTCTTCATAACTGGCATCGCTGTCTGCTCTTAGCAAATTTGGTTTTTCTAGCCACTCACGCATCTTTTGTGCCCTTTTTTCCAAAGCGCTAGCATCTGTGTAGCCATCGCGAATCATCTTTTCGCAAAGGGCGATGTTGCTTCGCAAAAATTTCGCCACACTCGCCTTACTCAAATTTACCACACACGCCGCAGCACTTCGCTCCGCACTCGCGTCGCTTAGCTCAAAAGCCTGCTCGACGCTTAGGTTTTCTAGCCCTTCTATCTCCAAAATTCTGCCCGCAAAGATGTTTTTTTTGCCCTTTTTCGCCACGCTCAAAAGCCCGCGTTTTATGGCTACAAGCGGAATGGCGTTTACTAGATCGCGCAGAGTTACGCCACTTTGGAGCGTGCCTTTAAACCGCACAAGCACGCTTTGGGGCATGTCTAGCGGCATGACGCCACTAACTGCTGCAAAAGCCACCAGCCCGCTACCAGCAGGAAAGCTCACGCCTAGCGGAAAACGTGTGTGCGAGTCGCCGCCCGTGCCGACAGAGTCAGGCAAAACGAAGCGATTCAGCCATGAGTGAATCACGCCATCTTTTGGGCGGAGTGCCACGCCACCGCGACTTGTGATAAATTTAGGCAAACTCTCGTGGAGCTTTGAGTCTACGGGCTTTGGGTAGGCTGCTGTGTGGCAAAAACTTTGCAAAACAAACTCAGCACCAAATTTAAGCGCCGCAAGCTCTTTCACCTCGTCTCTGGTCATCGGTCCCGTGGTGTCTTGACTGCCTACCGTGGTTACTCGTGGCTCACAATACTCACCAGGAGCTACGCCCGCTTTTCCGCATGCCCGCCCCACCATCTTTTGTGCTAGTGTGTAGCCGCCTGTGTGTTTTGGCGTGGTAGGACGCACAAAAAGCTCACTCTCGCCAAGCCCCAAAAATTCACGCGCTTTTGCGGTGAGATTCCGTCCGACTATGAGTGCTATGCGTCCGCCAGCGCGAATTTCGTCAAGCAAAGTAACGGGACGCAAAGCAAATTTGGCTACGCACTCGCCGTTTTTTAGAATCTCGCCTTTGTGTAGGTGAATTTCTACGCACTCGCCCGTTTCTAAATTTGAAACGTCTGCTTCTAGTGGCAAAGTCCCGCTATCTTGTGCGGTGTTGAAAAAGATGGGTGCGATGGTAGTGCCTACGACTACGCCGCCTGTTTTTTTGTTTGGGATTCCTGCCATCTCGCGCCCTATGTGCCAAGCGATGGAATTTATGCCGCTTTTTCGTGAGCTGCCCGTGCCGACTACATCGCCGACAAATATAACCTCTTCGCCATTTTTGCAAATTTGCTTTAGCTCATTTAGCGTGTTTAGTGCTCCTGGCAAACGCCTAACAAGCATGGAATTTGCATGTAGCGGTATGTCTGCTCTGCTCCACGCTTCGCTTGCAGGGCTCAGGTCGTCTGTGTTTGTCTCGCCGCTAACTTTAAAAACTACACCTTTTATGACGTCAGGCACTTTTGGGCGGCTTAAAAACCACTCTGCTTCTGCCCAGCTTTTTACTACGTCTAGTGCGTGGGCGTTTGTGTGAGAGAGTTCTGCGACTTTTGCAAATTCGTCATGGACAAAGATGGTGCTTTTTAGTGCGGTGGCGGCGGCGCTGGCTAGTGCTGCATCTGTGTTTGAGAGTGCGGCGACTAAAAAGGGGACGTTGTAGCCGCCAAGCATGAGCGAAAGCATCTTTATGGCTTTAAATTTGTCTATGGCTGGCACGTTTAAGCCGTCTAAAATTTCGCCCAAAAATTCCGCCTTTACCTTTGCCGCTTCGTCTACTCCGGGGCTTACTCTGCTCTCTAGTAGCGTTGCGAGGCGCTCTGCGTGCGTGGTGTCTTTTGTCGCTTTTAGCTCGCTTGTGAGCTTTGTTACTTGAGTGGCGTTTAACGCAAGTGGCGGAACGCCAAGTGCGGCGCGCTCTTTTACGTGGTTTTCATAATCTTCTAAAAACATTCTCGTTTCTCCTTAAATTTGGTTTTGTGGTATTTTACAAAATGTTTGTTTAATAGTTTGTGAATTTTGTGGTTTAAGTGTGGTGGTTTTTTGAGTGTGAAAGATATTTTTAGGCAAATTTAAACGATTCGTTTTCTAAAACTTCACGCATACAAAGGCAGACATTCGTCTTGTATTGTGTATTTGGTAGAGTTGTTTTTTGCAAATTTAACTCTTGCCTGTTTGACCAATTCGCGCAAATTTGGTGTGTGTTCTTTTGTTTGTTGAAGTGGTTTGCCGCCTTTTTTTATGAGAAATTTGTTGCCAGATGCAGACTGTGGTGCTTGCGCATAATCAACCACAAAAAGTGGCTGGTTGTGTTCTAAAGTAGCATTGCCAGCAGCAAAAGAGCCGCCATCTGTTTTAGATTCTATAACAACCATCGCATCTGTTAGCCCCACAATGAGATGATTTCGTTTCATTGCATTTTGTGAAAACCACCGCACATTTGGTGCAAACTGAGAGACCACCAAAGCGTTTTCGTTAGACAACAAGCTTTGAATTTCTCTTTTTTCTGTAAAATTCATAATCCCTTCGGCTAGGACAAAAATGGTATTGCCACCATTTTGCAAAGCTGTTTTGTGAGCGGTCATGTCAACGCCTTTTGCATATCCGCTGACGATGCAAATTTGGTTTTTTGTTAAAATTTCCACACATTTAGACGCTATCTCTAGCCCACGTTCAGAAGAGTTTCTAGCACCACAAAATCCAACGCTCATCTGTGTAAGAAGTTTTTTGTTTCCTTTTAGAAAAAGAAATGGTGGCGCGGCGTTATCGAGCACATTTGTAATCTTTGGTGGATAAAATTCATCTCCTTGCCAAATCAGCTCTATATTTTTTTCTACCAACAAATGATAAAAAGATAGTGCATTTGTATAGTTGTTGGCAAGATGTGTCGCAATGCATGGTTCTATGTTTAGCAACTCTCTAATGGCTCTTGCATCGGAGCAAATTGTTTTGTCAATGTCAAATTTGCTATGTTTGATATTTTTCAACATATTGCGAATAAACGCTTCGCCGATGCCTTTTGTAAAAAGAGACTGCAAAATCAAAACAGAAGTTACCAAATTCATTTTCACATCTCCTTTGCTCTTGTGTTGTCATCATCTCGCAAAGATTTTACACATGAGATACCATAAACGTTTTTAGCTCCATGTTTTTTGAGAAAATCAGCATACATTCTAATGGTAATCCCTGACTGGTACAGATCATCAACAATGATAAAATTTGAATTTGGAATCATGGAGTAGTCAATGTCAATGTTTGAGTTAGACGAATATATATCGTGCCATGCTTTTAGTTTATCTTCTACAGATAGTCCTTTTGATGCGTGTTTTGAAATTCTCAAACTAGGCAAACACAAATTTAAATTAACTCTTTGTTGTAACGCTTTGGCTAACTCTTGTGCGAGAGAAAATTTGTTATCACTGCCAACAGGAATTGTCGTTACTACAACAGGTTCAAAGTTGTAGTATAGCGGTAAAAGAGAAGCCATTTCGTAGGTTGCTTCATTTAGCACATTTTGATATTTTTTACACTCGTCTTTAGACAATGTTTCTAGTTTATATTTTAGTCTATATTCAGCTTCGCCTGCTTCAGTTCTTGCATCTTTTACGTAAGGTGGCCAAAAGTTAAAATCTCTTGCTATACAATATCTCAAGCAGTCAGAAATGTTATATTTGACAAAAAGGGTTGAAGTAAATTTGTTAGGCAACCACAAACATAAATTTCCAGCAAAGTCAGCCCACTTATATATCTCTTCTAGTTTAAGAGTAGCATCGTCTCTTTTCCAACATGGAATCCAAAGTTTTTGAGTATTGTCGCCACTCCAGCCTTTGTAACTTTGTGCTTGAAGTTGAGGAAAATGAAAATTTAAACAATCAATAATATGACGAGAAGCATAAAAATTATAATTTCCGTTATCATCTTCGGTTATGCAAAACCAAAAATCACTTCTGGAGCTACTTTTTTGATTCTTAAATTCTACTTCCCAAATGTTCATATTTTATCCTTGTTTTTGTGAGTTTTCAATAACTGTTTATGGTATCAAATATTTACTTAACACCGTCTTATAAACAACACCTCTAAATTTTCTCATAAAAAGTAACAAACGTTACACAAAGTGTTCAGCAGAGTTTTTGCGAAATTTAGGCGAATTTTTCACGAATTTTGCCACTTTTTGGTTGTCTTTTTGTTTATGATTAACGAATTTTAAACGTGTAAAAATCACGCTTTTAAGGGCTTTTTTCTGAAAGTTTACTTAAACTGCCCAAAAAAGCCGAATTTTAAGCCAAATTTGGTTAAAATGGCGTTTACTTTTTAAAGTTACAATCCTACCGCAATTTGAGCCGTTTTAAAAAAAACACAACTCAAATTCACATTTTGGCTAAAGGGCACCTCTAAAAAACCATTTAACGGAAGTTAGTGGCTTGCTTTTGCGTTTGTTTTTCGAGGAACTTCGTT
>DCIZ01000106.1:515-2387 GCA_002317305.1 Campylobacter sp. UBA1713 | reverse complement strand
CTAAAAACACTCCACAAAGCGAAGCTTCCTTGAAAACAAGCGAAGCGCTCGGCGTAGCCGATGTTTCTTTAAAATCAAGCCAAACTGGTTTTTAGAGATGCCCTAAATTTTCAGCCAAAAAAAACAAAAAAAAGGAAACAAACATGGCAAAAGATAATATATTTGCAGCAGTTGTTTTTGTCGCTTCGTGCGTGGCGTTTGTCGTTTGGGGGCACGGTTACGTAGCTTCGCAAAACTTTTTGCTCTTTTTGCTAGCGGGCGCTTTTGGGCTCTTCATGGCGTTTAACATAGGCGGAAATGACGTAGCAAACGCCTTTGGCACAAGCGTAGGCGCAAAGACCATCACCGTAAAACAAGCACTCGTCATCGCCGCTGTCTTTGAGCTAAGTGGCGCAGTTTTTGCAGGCGGGGCGGTAACTGGCACCATAAAAAGCGGCATCATCGCCTTTCCAGTAGGCAAAATAGACCCGATGCACCTCGTGGCAGTCATGATAGCGGCACTTTTTAGCGCAGGCACGTGGCTTTTTATAGCGACAAAAAAGGGACTTCCAGTCTCGACCACGCACGCCATCATCGGCGGCATCGTAGGCGGCGGCATCACCATGGGCTACATGCTTTTTGACGGCAGCGCCGCGCTTGGGCTAGTAAAGTGGAGCAAGATAGGCGACATAGCACTTAGCTGGGTCATCTCGCCGCTTTGTGGCGGAGCGCTAGCGTTTTTAGTTTACGCCTACATAGACAAATTTGTCCTTGTCCCTAGCCAAAAACTAAGCGATGAGCTAAAAGCACTCAGAAGCGAGCGAAAGGCGTTTAAGGCACAGATGATAGCCGACATAGAGGCAAAGCCAGAGAGCGAACAGCTGGCTGAATTTAAGTCCATAGTGTTAAGTTATGAGAACAAAAGCACAAACCCTTTTAAGGACAAACTTTCAGAGATGAAAGAGCGCGAAAAGGCACTGAATCCTTTGCAGTTTATGAGACGGCACATTCCGCTCATCGCAGCGGTTTCGATGGCTATTATCTCGAGTAGCTTGCTAACAAAAGGGCTTAAAAACCTAAATTTAGGTCTAGGCTCGTTTGCTACTTTGTGGATAGTTTTTGCCATCTGTTCGGCGGCGTATTTTGTAACATTGGCAGCCATAAACATCATGAAGCAGTCAGCGCCACAAAAGCAGATAAACCGAATTTTTGGCTGGATGCAGCTCTTTACGGCGTCTAGCTTTGCCTTTTCGCACGGCGCAAATGACATCTCAAACGCCATCGGACCTTTTGCGGCGGTTTTGGACGTTTTGCGGACGGGAAGTTTTAACGCCGAAGCACCTGTGCCGACTTTTGCGATGGTGGTTTTTGGCATCGCACTTGTGGTGGGGCTTTGGTTTTTGGGCAAAGAGGTCATGAGCACGGTGGGCGAAAAGCTAGCAAACATAAAGCCTTCTACTGGCTTTAGCGCGGAGCTTGCTGCTAGTGCGGTCATCTTGGTAGCGACTATGCTGGGAATGCCCATCAGTTCTACTCACGTGCTCATCGGTGCGGTGCTAGGCATAGGGCTCTATAACAAAGATGGCAACTGGGCGATGCTAAAACCAATAGGTCTTGCGTGGATCATTACGCTACCTGTCGCTGTCGTCATTAGCTCTGTTGTCTACGTGGTGCTGGTAAATTTGCTCGGCGTTTAAAAACGGAAAACGGAGTGCGAATTTTGCGAGCGGAGCGATTCATGGGGTCGCAGGGGCTTGCCCCCGTTCGCCTCTCCCTTGCCACCGATTTTTGAGCTTCAGCGAAAAAATCGGTGGCAAGGGACTACAAAAAATCGTTAGCTTTTTTACCAAAAATAAAAATTCGAAAAAGCAAAAACCAACGCCGTCATTCTGA
>DCIZ01000106.1:374-494 GCA_002317305.1 Campylobacter sp. UBA1713 | reverse complement strand
AATCCCCCGCCTTTTGAGCGAGTAGAATCTCCAAATTCACAAAAAAGCAAATTTTCACAAATTCCGCTTTCCGCTTTCCGCATTCTGTTGTCCGAACGGGGTCGCAGGGGCTTGCCCCCG
>DCIZ01000106.1:0-243 GCA_002317305.1 Campylobacter sp. UBA1713 | reverse complement strand
AACGCCGTCATTCTGAGGGGAGCGTTAGCGACCCGAAGAATCCCCTGAAATTTGACGGGGTAAAAAGTCAAATTTGCCTTTTTGTGAATTTTACGATTCTACTCGCTCACCAGCAAACAAAAACAAAAACTAAACAAAAAGCAAATTTGCCCTTTTGTAAATTTGCAAATTTGCGAGTGCGAACCCCAGTCTCACATGAATTCCCTAGGAGGTTCGCACTCCAAAATTTTCTATTTTTCAGAC
>DCIZ01000025.1 GCA_002317305.1 Campylobacter sp. UBA1713 | reverse complement strand
TCGCCACCATTACCGTCTGGCGTTGGCGTTGGAGTGGTAGATACAACGCTTGAATTTTGAGCTGGCTCGACCTGTGCTTTTCCGTAAGTTTTAGTAGAGACTTTTTCTTCTGCTTTTTCGCCCTCTTGCGTCTTTGCTCCCACGCTGTCTAGCACTTGGTTTTTTATCTCTTGCTTGGCGACTACTTCGACAGATTTTTCGGCAACTTCTTTTGTTTTTGTAAAGATATTTGCGATTTTGCTACCAAACTTTGAGATAACACTCCATGCTTTTGCTACGCCATTAACTACAAACGCATTATTCGCACCCTTCTCTTTGTCCAGTTTTGCAAATTCATCATTGCTTTGTGTATAGTAGCTTTGCTGTGTTACTGAAATGTCATTTACTTTCGCCTCGCTGTAGCTAGTCCCAGCACTGCTTAAAGCGTAGTCGTAGTAACGTCCCACAGAAGCACCAAAGTTGCTAGCATAAAGCGAGTTATCTGTGGTTTGGAGCGCTTTTGCGGTAAAGCCATCAGAATCGTCCATTGCCCGCTGGCTTTCGACTCCTGTCGTTGAGACGAGCTCTTTTAGACAAGCGATGTTTTTGATATAAAGAGCTAGTATGGCTAAACTCTTACTGATAAATCTGTGTTACTACGCATCTACTCTCACTAAAAATTCATTGATTTTTTTTTGCGTATCTTGCAAAAATTCGTTCATATCAAATTTGTAAGCGTGGTAAATTCCGCTTTCCGTATCTGGTGCAAAGTTGCGATCGCCAATTTCTCCACACTCCCGATATGAAATCTCACCTACATTTTCAGAAATAAGACCAATATGAAAGTGCCTGTGACGCGTTCCTCTTATATACAAAAAATGATTCCCTGCGTATGAACAAATCGTTTCAAGATGCTTATCCTGTTCATCCTCATCGTCAATCTCTGTAACCTCTGCAAACAAAGCATCAACAGATTCGCCAATAGAACCCCTATATTTAAAAGTCTCAAAAGGAAAAATCTCCGTCGCCAAATACTCCTTTATCTCATTAAACATCTCAAACAAATCCTCTATTTTCCAATGTACATAAAGTAGTATCTCTTCGCCATAAGCAAGCGATATTTCCGCCCACTTTTCGTAAGACGTAGTGCTTTCTAGAAAAGGATTTTCCATCGGCACAAATGTAAATTTAAGTTTTTGCATAGTTTCTCTCTATTTTATTTATTTGTTTTTTATAAACTTATTATATTCAGGCTTTGTGATTTTGTCTTCCTTAAGCCACTCTTTTAAAATCTTACTACCACCACCGCCTTTTTTCTTAACAAGTTCGCTAGCTGGAATTTCATACCCATGGTAAGTTCCTGCATTATCCGACTGAAATTCATATATTTTACCATCTTTAATTCCGTATCTTTGCCTTCCTAGTTGTTTTGACTCTTGCAAAACCTTTTGTGCAACATCGTCAGATAAGTCCATCACGCTTGCTCCATTCCATGTCCCTTGCTGATTGTGTTTTTTGTGTGGCAAATATTTTAACTCTTTATTGGCTACCTCTCTCGTCTCTTTTTTTAACGCATTTTTGCCACCATTGGTAAAGATTTTTGAACTTGCTTTTGAAGCTACTTTCCAAATGACTTTGCCAGCGACTATTGCGGCGGCTATTGCAGCTCCAACTAACGGATTATTTGCACCCTGTTCCTTGTCTAAATTCGAAAACTCGGCGTTGCTTTGTGCGTAGAAATTTGCGTTTTCGTTTGAAACTGAATTTGCGTTTGTGTTTGCTAAATTTGCTTTTTCATTTGAAACTAAATTTGCGTTTTCATTTGAAACCAAATTTGTTGTTGTCTCTGAATTTAAATTTACATTTGTGCCAAAATGTAAATTTGAGTTTGCACCGCTAGCAACACTGAATTTTGCGCCACTTGTGTTATTTGTGCCACCGACTTCACCGACTTTTGCCTCGCCGTAGTTTAACCCGACTTCACCCACTTTCGCACTAATGTTAAGTGCTAAATCTCCAAAAGCATAGATACACGACCTGTTTGTTAGTTATTTAGCGTTACTATGGAAACCCAGTAAAATCAATCACCGACAAAGCAAAAACAAAACCGAACAAATTTAGAATTAATATATAAAACACATAACAGTCTAATTTTGCTCTTTTTATAAGATAAAACAACGTTAATGTTGGTTGAATTGGAATGATATGCACAACAATAACAATAAACGAAATTTCAAGCACATCGCTACGTTCTATGGTTATGCCAAATATGATTTTTACGATAGACCATACACAAACATAACCATATGCTAGAGATAAAATTATACAAAAAAGAATGCTTATAAATTTATATCTCTTAATAGCAAACAAAAACAATGTCAACAAAAAACAAAACAGTGCAAACACTTCCATAAATTTATCTTTTCAAAATCATTTTCTCATCTTGACGATTTATAGTTTTTTCTCCAGCATTTTGCATTTGAATTTCTTGTTTTTCAACCCAAGTTCCTTGTTCGTAATGTTTTTTATCTGTAACTGTTGCAGAACCGCTAAACCCATCTCTTACATTTTCGATATTTTGCGTGCTAACAGTAATCTTTCCGCCAGTAACAAATTTGTCTCCGCTTAAAGAGCTGATGGTTATACCTTCACCATAATTTTGCCCATCAACTATGATAAACATATGGTTTTTACCAAGCATAACTGGACGTGAGTATACAACAACTCTGTTCGCCCCTTTTTCCTTGTCTAAATTCGAAAACTCGGCGTTGCTTTGTGCGTAGAAATTTAAGCCTGAATCTGAATTTGCGTTTGTGTTTGAAGCTAAATTTGCGTTTGTGTTTAAATTCAAATTTACGTTTACACCAAAATGCGAATTTGGATTTGTGTTTGAAACAAAATTTGTTTTTTCGTTTAGAACCAAATTTGCATTTACGCCACCGACTTCACCCACTTTCGCACTGCCGTAGCTAGTCCCAGCACTGCTTAAAGCGTAGCCGTAGTAACGTCCTAAAATATTTTTTGCATATTCATTCTAATTTTCATCTATAAAATACTCACTCTCATTTTGTGGCAGTTTTCTTATCGACTCAAAATCCACACGCCAAATGTCAATGCTATCGATCCAACCATTTTCATACAAAAACATATTCGCATAACACGGCGTTTTATCCTCGTCATAAAATGCGATTTCCCCAATATATTTACCTTTACCTTGATAAACATCATCATAAACAAACCCAAAACTTCCCATTTTACCATCTTTAAAGTGAAAAATCTCTTTTGAGTAATTGTAATTTTGTTTAATCAATTTCAAAAAACTCTCAACAAGCAGTTTTTCCAACACCGACAACTCTAATATTTCCAACCTTTCGTTATAAACACTAATCGTTTTCATGCCTTCCTCACTTTACTATAATTGTGCCAATATTATATTTTCCGTTCGGCAATCTAAACACCCTATACTCCAAATTAACGCCGTCAACATTGATGTTATATCTGCCGTTTGCCTTAACATCTTTACCTAGAAAATCTTTTTCAATCAATCGCTTAACTTTATCAACATCCAAATTTGACTCCTCTTTTACGTGCCTTTCCACATGATGAAACTGGTTTTCATTGTTTCCAAACTGAATTTCAGCTTTGTTTTCTCTCTTTTTATCTTCATCATTGTCCTCGCCACCATTACCGTCTGGCGTTG
>DCIZ01000063.1 GCA_002317305.1 Campylobacter sp. UBA1713 | reverse complement strand
TTTCCGCTTTCCGAACGCACTTTAAATTTGCCATGACAAAGCCAGTTTGGGCTTCGATGGTAAGCATTTTACACGCGCCGTTTTTGTCAAAAAGCCGCACCTCGCAACGTTTTGAAACAGCGCCGTTGTAAGCACGAGTTGGGTTTTGCGTATAGACTCGTCCTAGCTCGTCAAAGCGAAATTTTACGCCCACGCCAGCACGTTGTGCCTTGCAGCCACCGCTAAATTCCACGTCCGTTACGCCAAAAGTGTAGGTCAAATTTAGTTTTAGGTTTAGTTGTTTTATGTTGCTCTCAAAGAGCGAGCCGGGCGAAAAGCCAGCGGTGAGGCGTTTGGCGGGATTTAGCGGGTCGGGGACGGCTTGGGTTATGGCGTTTAGGTTTGTGCTACCGCTTGTGTCTTTGTAGACATTGTAACGCCAGCAAGTAACATTTTCGCAGACGTTTTTTATCTTTTTTTGGGTATTTATGTGCGTAAATTCAAAGATGGGTCGCGACTCATGCCAGTCGGTGCGAGTAGAAAAGCGGTCGTCATTTAGTGCGATGGCTTGTGTGTAACGCAAGTGCGAGGCTATCTGTAAAGTGGCTCTTGCTAGCGGGTCGTCTCTAAATTTGCTTGCGACAAATGTAGCCAAAATGCCGACTATGGCGACAACGACAACGAGCTCTAGCGTGCTAAATGCACGGCGTGGTAAATTTAAAGTCATGATTTGCCTTTATGCTTTTTTACCTAACGGCAAACGAAGCGACCAAAACGCCCGCATAAAAGATGCGAATCTCGCCTTTTTCACTCTCAAAAAGCTCACGTCCGCCACGCTTTATGCCGTAAAATTCTAGCCGTGAAGCCAGCTTTTTTTCTGTATTTACGGCGTAAATTCCGCGACTTTTTAGCTCGCTAGAGAGCTCCTTTGCCACGTGAAATTTATACAAAAAGTGCTGTTGTGGCACGGTTACAAAGCGGTATAAAACGCCGTTAAAGACGATGAAGCCTACATTTAGCCATAAAAAACACAAAAGCGCGATGGCGAGGCGTTTGTAGTGCGTGCGAAACTGCGGCAAGCGAATGCGGTATGAGTTAAAAAAGACCCAAACGCAGATGATGACACCGCTAACACAAAACGGCAAAAATGCATCAAAATCCACGCGTTGCTTTGTGCTAAGTGCGATGCAAGAGCAAAAACCAACGGCGTTTATGAACCACAAAAAGCTTTTTTCTTCTTTTACACCGATGCGATAAAGCGAGTAGATGAACCACAAAAAAACAAAAGGCGAGAAGCTAATGGCGAAGATGGCAAAGGCGTCTAGTAGGTAGCTTTTTGTGCCGATGAGCAAAAAGTCGCTGTAAAAAAGCCAGACGATGAGGCTGGTTAGCCCTGCTAGAATCATATCTTTTCGTGAGTAGGTTACGCCGTAGAGTAGGGTGGCGACAAAGAGCACGGCGGCAAATTCGTTGCCGACAAAAAAGCTTGCGACCAAAACAGCGACAAATGCAAATTTGTTTTTAACCTCAAAGGCGTAGACTAGCAAAAGCGAGAGAAAGACGACTATGACGGCTGAATTTATGACGAGCGAAGAGGCGATGACGCCGGGCAATGAGACGTAGAGAAGCACGCAGACGAGGCGGTCCATTTTGCGTTTTAGGTAGAATTTTGCGACGCGGTAGAGTAGCAAGACGTTTGCGACATGAAAAGCCAGCGGGACGGCGCGAAGTGAAAAGTCGTTTTTGCCAAAAAAAAGCAAACTTTTTTGCACGAGTGAGGTAAGCAAATTTGACTTTGTGGCTAAAATCTCTACTTCGTGGTAGGAGATGCTAAGTCCGCTAGCGCAAAAAAGCAGGACAAAAAGGTCGAAAAAAACGATGCAAAAAAGCAAAAAACGCTCGTTGTAAAAGATGCTCTTTTTCAAATTTCGCCTCCGTTTTTAGCTTCGTTTTCGCCCGTTTCGTTCTCTTTTTCGAGAAGTTTTTTTGTGCGGTAGTCCTCTAAAAGTGTGAGAATTTTGACACCATACAAAAAGATAGCCCACGAAAAATACAACCACAAAAAGAAAAAAAGCAAGATGGAAAATGAGCCGTAGATGCTTGTGTAGGTCTTGTTGTAGAAGGCGTATTGGACAAAGATAAATTTAGAAACTGCCCAGATGGACGAGCTGATAAACGAGGCAAAGAGGACGTTTACAAACTTCATCTCTTTGTTTATGGTGATCATGAAAGTGATGCAAAAGATCGCCCAAATGATGATGTAGGGAAAGATGGAGAGAAAATTTATGCCATATCCGTAGCTATCAAGCGCGGCTTGAATCAAGGTAGAGAGCCAAAAACTGACGCCAAGTGCGAGCGGCATGAGGGTCATCATGGTCCAGTAGATGGAGAAACTTCGCCAAAAACCGCGTGGATTTGCCCGTGTGATGACGTTTATGACAAAGATGTAGTCGCTAAAAAACATAATGCTAGTAAAGGCGACAGCTATGAGCCCGACTATGCCAAGCGCGCTAATGTTGCCTAAAAACTGGTCTATGTATGAGGTGATGGTCTCCTGGTGTGTAGGCAGGAGATTCTCAAAAATGAAAAGTTTTATCTTTTCGTAGTAGACGTAAAACGAAGGCATCTTTGTAAAAAGCCCGAGTGAGATCAAAAGGAGTGGAATGAGGCTCAAAACGCTGTGGTAGCTAAGGCTTGCCGCGTAGTGCATGAGCTGTTTGTCGGCAGCAAGCGTGTAAAACTGCTTTGCTTGCACAAATGCGGTTTTTAACTCTTTTAGGTTGAGATTCATTTTTTTCCTTTTTTGTTTTTTAAATTTGGTTTTGCGTTTTGAGTGCGGAATTTTGCAAATTTGCTTTTGTGTAAATTTGACAAATTTACGCCATCGTTATGAAAGCAAATTTTTCGCACGCTTTGCTACCTACAAATGATGGCGTTTTGTTTTTTCCGCACAAACCTACTTATATGATATGACCGCTTTTGCGCGGAGTTTGTTAAAGTAGTCAGCCAAAAAGATGTCTTGCTCTCGTGAAGACATCATCTGTGCTATCTGCTTCTCAACGTCCTCAAATTTTGCCACTCGCATCCCCTTTTTCTCGCTCACCATAAACGCCTCAAAAAACCTTCCGTTGTTGAAAATTTGTGTGCGTTTGCCCTCTGGTGTCTGCTCGAAAAGCGCCCTCAAACCTGCTGGTAGCTTGTCCGCTTCGACCTCTAGCCTTTGGACTTGTGTGTTTGGGATTTGGGTCATTGGGTTTGCAATGGCACGTTTAACCAGTTCAGCAGTGGCGCCAGCGTAGTGAACGATGCTAAATTTAGAGTAAGATGAGAATCTGTGTTTGTTTTGGTCGTAAAATTTACGCACGTTTTCTGGCGTTACATTTCTGCCCGCCTCTTGTAAAATGCCGCCGTAAAGTTTCTCTTTTAGCAAATTTTGGTAAATTTCTTCCCTAAAATCCTCCCAGTTTAAGCCCGCTTTTTTCACTTCGGCTTTAAAACGCGCCTCGCTCCAGCCGCGCCCTACGCGAATTTGTTCGATTCTCCTGTCAACTTCATACTCATTTGTAACGATATTAAAGTTACGAATCTGCTCCTCTTCGAGCTTTTGGCGAATGAGTGCGTTTAGTGCGTTTGCGCGGTTGGTTTTGTATTTTTTCATGGCGTCTTTTAACTCAAATTCGGTTATGGGCGCGTTGTTTACTGTCGCGATGACGCTGTTTAAGACGGCTGCGTTTCCAAATGTAAAACCTAGCAAAAGTAGGGCAAAAGCGAATTTTTTCATGTGTTTAACCTCTTTATAATATAATTTTGCCTAAAATTATACCAAAATTTTTTTAAATAAGGATTTAACGACATGTTAAAAACGAGATTTGCCCCGAGTCCAACGGGTTTTTTACACATAGGCGGGCTACGAACAGCACTCTACAACTACCTTTACGCACGAGCAAACGGCGGAAAATTCATTCTTCGCATCGAGGACACTGACCTAAAACGCAACAGCGAAGAGGCAGTAGAAGCCATAAAAGAGGCGTTTGAGTGGTGTGGACTTTGTTATGACGGCGAGGTTACCTACCAGTCAAAGCGTTTTGACCTTTACAAAGAGTATGTGCAAAAACTGCTAGAAAGCGGCAAGGCTTACAAATGCTACATGACAAAAGAGGAGTTAGACGCTTTGCGAGCCGAGCAAGAAGCCAGAAAAGAGCGCCCAAAATATGACGGCAGATATCGCGACTTTGCGGGCGTGCCGCCTGAAAATGTAGAACCTGTGATTCGCATAAAGTCGCCACTAACTGGTGAAATTCGCTTTAAGGACGGAATCAAGGGCGAAGTCAAATTTAGGTGTGAAGATATTTTGGACGACTTTATAATAGCACGTTCGGACGGCACGCCTACATATAACTTTACAGTCGTGATTGACGATGCTTTGATGGGCGTAACGCACGTTATACGAGGCGATGACCACCTCTCAAATACGCCAAAACAGATAGTGCTTTACGAGGCTTTGGGCTTTGCTGTGCCAGAGTTTTTTCACGTAGCTATGATAAACGGCAGCGATGGCAGCAAGCTCAGTAAGAGGCACGGCGCGACAGATGTGATGGAGTATAAACGCATGGGCTACTTGCCAGAGGCGTTGCTGAATTTTTTGGTGCGGCTCGGGTGGAGTCATGGCGACGAGGAGATATTTGGGCTAGACGACATGGTGCGGCTTTTTGACCCACACAACATAAACAAGTCAGCTTCTACATACAACGCTACAAAACTCGACTGGCTGAATCAGCACTACATTAAAACTTTGCCGTTTGAGAGGCTAAACGAGGCGATGAAATTTTTTGGGCTAGACTTTGCGGTTTTGCCGTGTGGCGAGCTTTTGCTAAACTCTTTGCGTGAGCGGAGCAAGACACTTTTGGAGCTAAAAAATGGCGCGCTTTTGGTTTTGGAACGCCCGCGTGAGTATGACGAAAAGGCGGTGGCGAAGTTTTTGGGCGATGAGGCGAGGGCTTTGCTAGGTAAATTTGCTGGTGAGGTGAAAGCGGCGTGTGGCGGTTTGGAGGCAAACGAGGCAAATTTGAAAACGGCGGGCGAGTTTGAGGCTTTTACTGGTGCGTTTTTGGAGAGGGAGGGCAAAAAGCTAAAAGATTTGGCACAAGCACTTCGCATCGCCATCACGGGCGGCACTGTGAGCCCTGGCATCTTTGAGGTGATGGAGGTCATAGGTGTTAGCGAGCTTGTAAAGCGTGTGGAGTTGCTTTTGGCAAAGTGAGTGCGTTCGGAAAACGGAGAGCGGAGAGCGGAGTGTGGAGCAGAATCGTCAAATTTACGACAAAGCGAATTTTCACAAATTCCGTTTTCCGCATTCCGTTTCCCGATAGGTAAAAAGCTAACGCTTTTTATTTGTCCTCGCCACCATTTTCTTTTCGCTTTCGTCTCAAAGAAAATGGTGGCGAGGACGGTGGGCGGGGGCTACGCCCCTGCGACCCCTTTGAGTCGCTCCTCTCACAAATTTCCGCACTACGCACTCCGTTTTCTGCATTCCGCATTCCGTTTTCCGTTACCGACCGAAGAATCCCCCGCCTGGTGAGCGAGTAGAATCTTAAAATTTTACAAAAAAGCGAATTTTAGAGATTCTTCGCCCTTGCCAGGCGGGGGGATTCTTCGGTCGCTGTCTCCATGGCGAATGACGGCGTTGGTTTATGCTTTTTTTGAGAATCGCAAATTTCTGCATTTCGCACTCTGTTTTCCGCACTCTGAATGTTACTGCTTTTTTCGGTAAATTCGTTTTGTCAAAAAGACCAAAACCACGCCCGCCAAAAAGCCGTAAATTCCAAAACGCATGAGATTTAGCGTGGCTTTGTTGGCGTTGCCGATGGAGCTTTCTAGCTTTACGCCTTTTGTTTTGGCAACTTGCTCGGCGATGTCGGCGATGCCGTTTAGCGCCGCGGCGTTGTAGATGTCTACCCCTTTTGGACTAACCAAAATGGGAATGATCGTTCCTTTGTGCGGAAAAGGACTAAGCACGGCGTCTTTGTCAAATAGTTTTAAATTTGCCTCATCGGCGTAAATTTGCACTCGTCCGCTCTTTTTTTCTGCGTTTTTTGGCTCAAAAACGAGCGTGATGCCTGCCAAATTTGGGTCTTTCAAAGTCGCCATGGAAGCCAAATTTAGCTTTACGCTGGTTTTGTTTTCTAGCTCGTTTGAAATTTGTAAAATTTTGTTTTTAACTTCTGTGCTAAAAAGATTTGCTTCGTCTAAAACTTCGCCATTTAGGCAAAAAACCGCTACAAATATCAAAAAAAATCGTCTCATTTTACGCCTTTTTAAAGATTTTGCAAAATTATAGCCTTTTTTAACTTATATTTAACCATTGTTTCGATAAAATAATAAAATTTTTGTTTTAATAAGGGGAAAAAAGTGAAACTAAAGCCATTTCATGCATCGTTTGTCGCACGCAAGATCGCGCTAGAGCTTTTGAAAAGCGGCGTGAGTTTCAACGCAGTCGAGATGCAAATTTATGAGGAGATAGAGCGAGTTTTGGCTAGCGACATGGCAAAAGAAAAAGCGCTTGAGGCGCGGGTAAATGAGCTACTAGACGAGCGAGAGGAGGAGATAGAGGCGAGTGGGGCGGACAAAAGATCGCTTTTTTCTATGATGAAAAAGCAGCTTGCGGCTAAATTTGACTTTGAGATGGATGTGGAGGAGCGTTATGAAAATGTGGCATTTTTGGTTTTTGAGGCACTGAAAAAGGGTGAATTTGTGGCGTTTTCGGTGAGTGAAAACCGCGTTAAAAATGTCATTTTTGAGGCTATTTTGAGCTACATAAACGGCTTTGAGAGCGCAGAAAATGCAGCGTGTAGAGTGCTGGAAAAGAAGGGCGTGAAGTTTGGGACGAGCGAGTGGGAAGTGATGTTTGGTAGGATTTACGAAGATGAGCTTCGGAGGCTGGGGCTAAACTAAATGCAGAGTGTAGAGTGCGAAGTGCGTTCGGAAAACGGAAATTTGTGAGCGGAGCGATTCATGGGGTCGCAGGGGCGCTAGCCCCCGTCCCACCGTCCCGCCG
>DCIZ01000051.1:24527-31780 GCA_002317305.1 Campylobacter sp. UBA1713 | reverse complement strand
CGCCAATTTTAAGCCCATTTTGCTTACGCAAAATGTGCTTCTTTTTTTGCGTAATTTTCGCTTCAAGCCAAATTTGGCTTTCGCGAAAATTTTCACTAATAGCATTCTGCCGCCCACGCCCTCGCAAATTTCAAAAAAAATGACGGCGTTTTATTTGTAAATTCTGCAAACCAACAAATTCACTAAATACTAACAGAATCTGCCACTCTCATATACTCATCGCCACTCTCGTTTTCTAGCTCTTTTACTATCTTTTCGTAGAGTTTCAAACTCTCCAAAGCCGCCTCTGTGTCTATCTTTTCCATGGCAAAACCCACGTGAATTAGCACATATTCGCCTACTTGCACAGGCTCGGCTATGAGGTCTAAACTCACGCCACGCTGCACGCCAAGCGTCTCGACGGTGGCAAAATTGTTCTCATCTACACTTACAACTTTTGACGGAATACTCAAACACATTTTATCTACACTCCCTTTTCATTTTTACATAAGCGACAAATTTATCTACGCCCACGCCCGTTTTTGAGTCCACTTCTAGCACATCGACCTTTGGATTTAGCTTTTTTGCCTCACGTTTAACCTCATCTACGTCAAAGTCAAAGTGCTCCAAAAGCGAAACTTTCGTAATGACGAGCAAGTCGGCATTTCGAAACATCACTGGGTATTTTGCCACTTTGTCCGCACCCTCTGGCACACTAAGCAAAACTACATTTAGGTGAGCACCCACGTCATAACTCGCTGGACAAACAAGATTCCCCACATTTTCTACAAAAACGATATCTAGGCTGGCTAGGTCTAGGTGATGCAAACCCTCATGCACCATAAACGCATCTAGGTGGCACGTCTGTCCTGTGCTTATCTGGTGTGCCACTCCGCCAGCTAGCACGATGCGGTCGGCATCTTTGTTAGTCTGCAAATCGCCCTCAACCACGCCCACTTTTAACCCAGAACTCTTTATAAACGCCTCTAAAAGCGTAGTCTTGCCCGCACCCGGACTACTCATAAGATTCAAACAAAGCAAATTTAAAGCATCCAAATGCTCTCTGTTGTGAAGCGCCTCTCTATCGTTGTCGTCTAAAATTTTGCCTATGACCTCGATGGTCTTACGCTCGTTTAATACTGGGTGTGCGTGATGGTGATGTTCGTGTAAATGCTCGCCATCATGCGTATGTGCGTGCGTATGAAGCACTCCGTTTTCATGAGCGTGCTCATGCGTGTGCTCGCCGTGTGTATCTCCGCCGTGAGCGTGCGTAGTCAAACTACAACCACAATCTTTACACATATTTATATCCTTTTATGTTTATTTTGAAAAAATACTTTAGTCAAATTTACGAAACGGTGGGACGGGAGCTTTGCCTCTGCGACCCCATTTTTGAAAACAGAATGCAGAGAACAGAAAAACGGAATTTGTTGAAATTTGTTTTTTCGTAAATTTGACAATTCTTGAGAATCGCAAATTTCCGCATTCCACAATCTGCAATCTGAACTCCGCATTCCGAACGCACTCCGCATCTACTCCATTTCCACAAACACCTTTTTACCATTTGTAAAAGTAACCACATACTCCTTTGCCGAGTAGGCGTTTAGTTTGACTTCTATTGTGTTTGCATTTGACATTCTAGAAAAAGGCTTCTTTCGGTCGGTCTTTGCGTCAGCTCGCCTCATGCTATACCCACCAGCGAGGTCGTTGCAGTCGTCCGGCTTTAAAAAGATGGTGTAAAGCACGTCTCGTTTTAGCTTCAAACGCTCGCCACCATGCACTACAAAATATTTGCCCTTTGGCTTAACGGTGCGAAAATTCCACGAAACTTTGTAGCGTTTGCCGTCTACATCATCGTAAACAAAAGCTACATTATACTTAGAATCAAAGTCAAAAACCTCCGCGCTAAAAAGCGCAAACTGACGGCTGTTAAGTAGCTGATTTGGGTCGCTCTCATAAGTCAAAATTTTCGTGTTTGTCAGCTCCCTGCCACGCTCATCAAAAATTTTAAAGCTAACCATCTTAACGCTGTCGTCCACAAATTCTATACTAACAGGATTTGACGTGATCTTACACGTAGGAAACGGGTCTGGCACTTCGCCGTTAAACGATATAGCCGATGGCGTTCTGTGCGGGTAGATGACAAATTTGGCGCTCGTAAGCCGTCTAGTTTGGTCATAAGCCTCTTTGCTAAGCGAGAGAGATTTGTTTTTACAAAAACCATAAAACCGCAAACCGCTAAAACCTGTGCTACCAAAATAAACGCCCTTGTTTCGCTTACAAAACGTCTCGACTTTTGAGTTACCAAGGTTAAAGACGTAGCCACGCTGTTTGCCTTGATGCACGCCGATGCCTATCTCATCTACACGCGGATTCAAAAAGGTAAAACGGTGATAAATAGCACCCATAAGTCCGTCAAACGCATCTTGAAGGTCTTTTGCGTTAAACGTCAAATTCTCCAAAACCGGGCTGTGGTAGCCACAAGCACTGCCTCTGTCTGTCGGCGTTTTGCCCGTAAAACCTACACCGTCCGGACTTTGCTCATGCGAAATGGCGAGATTCTTGACTATGTAGGCAGCGTGAGCCAAAGACGAACACTCCAAATTTATGTTGTAAGTGAGCGGTTTTAAACCCTCTTTTTGCCGAATTTCGTTGAGATTCTGAAACGACTTTCCGACCGAACAACCAGTAGCAAAAAACAAAAAAACTAGTAAAAAAATATAAGAGAGCGGTTTCAATTTCGCACCTTTTGTCCGACTGTTTTCCACTCTTTGCGCGAACTCCAAAGCTCATTTTTACTAAATTTAAACGCACTTAACGCCACGTAAAAACCACGTTTTACAAACATAAAATATCCTTTCAAAATATTTTTCCCTATAAAATGGCAAATTTATGCCATTACAAAAAAAATGCAAAATGCGAAAGACAAATTTGTAAATTTACAAAAAGTAAATTCTACGCCATCATTTGCAAGAAAGCAAAGCCGACCGAAGAATCTCATAAAATTTAAGTTAGTAGAATCTACAAAACAAGCGAAGTGCTTTTTGCAAAGCAAAAATGTTTCTTTAAATTTACGAAAAAGCAAATTTAAAAGATTCTACTCGCTCAAAAGGCAGGAGATTCTTCGGTCGCTTCGCTCCCTCAGAATGACGGCGTTGCACCGCCTTTTTCGCATTTTACGATTCTATTCCCTTGCATGCAACCTCCGCACACACCGCACGCCCTACGCTTTTTACTTCTCTTTCTCTACCCAAATTTTCTTTCCGTTAGAAAAAGTTATCTCAAGCTTGTTAGCCGAATCTTCGTTAAATTTGACACGAATGGTGTTTGTGCCGTTGCTCGTAACGTCCGCCTTTTTGCCCGCATATCGCACACTAAACGAACCCATGAGGTCGTTGCAGTTGCGTGGTTTTAAAAAGATGGTGTAACTCTCGCCCACTTTTAGCTGAAGCTTTTCACCACCATGCACGACAAAATATTTGCCACTCGGTCGCATCGTCTCAAAATTCCACTCTATCTCACGCTTTTGCCCGTCAGAACCCATATATACAAAACTCGCCTTATACTTTGCACCAAAGTCAAAAACCTCGCGACTAAACAGCGCAAACTGCCGTGCTGTTAGCTTTTTGTTGTGGTCTGTTGTTTTACTAAGAATCTTTGTGTCTGTCCGCTCCCGCCCTTTTGCATCAAAAAGCCGAAAACTCAACATCTTCACATCCTCGTCCACAAACTCCACACTCAAAGGATTTGCCGTTACCTTACACGTTGGATATGGGTCTGGAATCTCGCCACTAAACAGCACCGCCGAAGGCGTTTTGTGCGGGTAAAGCACGAATCTTGTCTCACTCAAATTTAACATCTTGTCATAAATTTCTTTACTCAAAGATAGCGTTTTGTTTTCACAAAAACCATAAACACTCACGCCCGAAGCTAGACTTTTGCCCTCACGACAAAATTCGTCTAGTTTTGAATTTCCCATGTTAAAGACAAAACCGCGCTGTCTGCCATCGTCATAAGTCCCGACTCCTATCTCGTTTATGCGTGGCGTGAGAAATGTGAAACGGTGATAGATGGCGCTTAGTAAGCCCTCCAGCGCGTCTTGCATGTCCTTTGAGTCAAAGGTCAAATTCTCAAAAACCGTGCTTTTGTAGCCACACACGTTGCCTCTGTCTGTCGGTGTTTTGCCCGTAAATCCTAGCTTGCCCGCTAACTCGTCATGCGAAACCACGCTGTTTTTGACTATGTAAGCCGCGTGTGCAAGTGCTGAACACTCCAAATTTGAGTTGTAGGCAAAAGGCTGCAAACCCTCGCTAACACGAATTTCGTTTAGCGTTTTGAGTGCCAGCTCTTTTGAAGGGTCGCCACTGCCACCGCCACCGCCACTACCCATGCCGCCTTGCATGTTGGCACAACCTGCCAAAAAAGCCGCCATCACAAAAAAAACACCCGTAAAAAAAATGTTCGAAAGTAGCTTCAAATTCACGCCCTCACTTTACGCTTTTGGTCCGACTTTTGCGAACTCTTCGCCCTCTTTGCCGTAGCGTTTGAAATTCTCTACAAACATGCCTGCTAGTCTGTCTCTTTGTGCCTTAAATGCATCTTTGTCCGCCCATGCGTTTTGCGGATTCAGTAGGTGCGTCTCCACGCCAGAAAGCTCTTTTGGAATCGCCAAACCAAATTTGTCAAACTCCTCAAATTCGCACTTTGTGATGTTGCCGTCTAGTATGGCGTTTATGCAAGCGCGAGTTGCTTTGATGCTCATGCGTTTGCCCGTGCCATAAGCCCCACCGCACCAGCCAGTATTTACAAGGTAGACATTTACTTTGTGTTTTTCGATCTTTTCCATGAGAAGTTTTGCGTAGACAGATGGATGAAGAGGCATGAAAGGCTCGCCAAAACAAGCGCTAAAAGTCGCCACAGGCTCAGTGATTCCGCGTTCCGTGCCTGCAACTTTTGCCGTGTAACCACTCAAAAAGTAGTAAGCCGCTTGCTCTTTGCTGAGTTTGCTAACAGGCGGCAAAACGCCAAATGCGTCTGCGGTTAAAAAGATGATGTTGTTCGGATGTCCTGCTTTTAGGTCGCTTTTGTGGTTTGCTATGTGCTCTATTGGGTAGCTAACTCGTGTGTTTTCGGTCTTTGAACCATCGTCATAATCCACGCTAGAGTCTGAACGTAAAACGACATTTTCCAAAAGCGCGTTGCGTTTTATGGCGCCGTAAATTTCAGGCTCATTTTCAGCACTTAAATTTATGGTTTTAGCATAACACCCGCCTTCAAAGTTAAAGACGCCTTCGTCGTCCCAGCCGTGCTCATCATCGCCTATCAAAGCGCGGTGCGGGTCTGTTGAAAGTGTGGTTTTGCCCGTGCCACTAAGCCCAAAAAACAAAGCCACATCGCCATCTTTGCCTACGTTTGCCGAGCAGTGCATCGCCATCTTGTTTTGCAAAGGTAGCCAGTAGTTCATCATGGAGAATATCCCTTTTTTCATCTCGCCGCCGTACCACGTGCCGCCGATGACTGCTACACAATTTTCCACGTCAAAGATGACAAAGACCTCTGAATTTAGCCCGTCTGCTTTGTAGTCTTCGTTTACGCATTTGCAAGCGTTGTAGACGACAAAGTCTGGCGTGAAATTTGCTAGCTCTGAGTCGCTTGGGCGAATGAACATGTTTTTTACAAAGTGTGCTTGCCACGCAACTTCTGTTATGAAACGAACCGCACGCCTTGAGCTCTCGCTAGCGCCACAAAAAGCGTCTTGGACGTAGATGTTTTTGCCGCTAAGCTGTTTTTTGGCTTTGGCTAGCAGTTTGTCAAAGGTCTCTTTGCTGATGGGCTGGTTTATCTTGCCCCACGAGATGAATTTTTGGCTGGGGTCGGCTTTTACGAAGTATTTGTCTTTTGGGCTTCGTCCAGTGAAGATGCCCGTGTCTACGGCAAACGTGCCGTTGGCGGTGGTGGCGCCTTCGCCGTTGGCGACTTCGTGTTTGTAAAGCTCATCGTAGCTAAGATTGTGGTAGATCTCACCAACATTTTGCAAATCTAGTCTCATAAAAAATCCTTTAATAAAATTTGTTTTAATGCATTGTAACATTTTTTACTTTTAATTTAACTAAATTTAGATTCTTTATGAAATAATCTACTTTTAAGCGGTTTTAAAGTATCATAATACGAAACAAAAAATTTCAGGAGTCGAAGATGGAGAAGATTTTGATTATAGACGATGACTTAGAGCTAGCCGAGTTGTTACAAGACTTTTTGCAGTGTAGTGGCTATGAAGTGTGCGTTTGTGAAGACCCGTTTATAGGCATTAGCGAGTTAAAACTTACCAAATTTGACCTTCTCATCTTAGACCTCACATTGCCCGGACTTGACGGGCTAGAGGTGTGTAAAGAGATTCGCCTCACAAGCCAAATTCCCATCATCATCTCAAGCGCTCGTGCTGACTTAAATGACAAGCTAGAAGCCTTTGACTTAGGCGCTGACGACTACATGCCAAAACCATATGACCCACAGGAGCTACTAGCTCGCATAAAAGGACGGCTAAAAAGAGTTGCCGCCGAAGAGGCGCAAAAAGCGGCTACAAAAAAAGAATTTACAGTGGACGAATTTAGGCATGAGGTCTTGCGAAACGGCGAAGCTTTGGAGCTTAGTCTAGCTGAATACGAAGTGCTTAGCTACCTCATCTTAATGGAGGGCGGCACCATTAGCCGAGAAGAGCTCATCATAAATTCCACCTCCATAAACATAGAAACTGGCTCAAAGAGCATAGACGTCCTCGTCTCACGCCTACGAAACAAGATAGGCGACGATGGCAAAAACCCTACACACATAAAATCCATCCGTGGCGTGGGTTACAAATTTGTCCAGTGAGGTTTTTGGTTTGATAAAATTATTAAAAAAAGCCAAAATCAACGTTTAGCGACCAAAAAATCCCGCCTTTTGAGCGAGTAAAATCTTTAAAATTCACTTTTCGTAAATTTAAAGAAAATTTTTGCTTTGCAAAAAGCACTTCGCTTGTTTTAAAGAAACATCGGCTAACGCCGAGCACTTCGCTTGTTTTAGATTCTGCTCCATCAAATTTCAGGGGATTCTTCGGTCGGCTTACGCCTCCCTCAGAATGACGGCATGGAATTCGCTTTTTTGCGAATTTGACGATTCTGCAAATGCGAAAAAAGTAGTGCGAAGCCGTCATTCTGAGCGGAGCGTTAGCGAAGCGAAGAATCCCCTGCCTGGCGAGCGAGTAGAATCTTTGAAATTTGCTTTTTTGTGAATTT
>DCIZ01000051.1:18204-24452 GCA_002317305.1 Campylobacter sp. UBA1713 | reverse complement strand
TTCGCTTGTTTTAAAGAAACATCGGCTAACGCCGAGCACTTCGCTTGTTTTACAGGAAACATCGCCTAACGCCGAGCGCTTCGCTTGTTTTCAGGAACTTCGCTTGTTTTAGATTCTGCTCCATCAAATTTCAGGGGATTCTTCGGTCGGCTACGCCTCCCTCAGAATGACGGCGTTCTGTTTTTGCTTTTTTAAAGTTTGTCTATTTTTGGTAATTACAAAATTCCACACTAAACCCTAACCAGTCGCCAAAAACTCACCGCCCAAAGCACCAGTCCCACCAAAGCCACGACTCCTAGCATCACATAAGCATGCCCGTAGCCAAACCGCCCCGCCACAAAGCCGCCCACCACGCCACTTAACGCACCGCCCACGCCGCCACACGTCATCACCGCCGCAAAAGCTGTATTTATCTGCCCGCTACCTTTTAGCAAATTTGCCACCAGCACAGGTAGCACCAGCCCGCTCGTCCCCGCACAAACCCCGTCAAGCACCTGCACTATGACCATCGCTACAAGCCCAGCCGAGCTAGCCGCCACCGCCCCACGCACGACCAGCCCCACAAAACAGAACGCCATTAGCCAAAAATAAATTCGATTCATCTCTTTTACGCCACTTCTATCGCCAAACGCCAAAAACCGCATGCAAACCATGCAAGCAAATATCATCGTAATCTGTGCTACCAAAATAGTCGCCGCCGCATAAGCCCCGCTAGTGTCGATGCCTAGTGCGTGTGCTCGCTGGCTAAGCAAGGGAAGCATATAGGCGTTACTCAGATGAAAGCAAAACATCACGCCGCCAAGAATAAGCACGCGAGTGTCTTTTAAAACAAAAAAAACGCTTTGGTTTTTGGGCTTTTTTGTGGCTAAATTTGAATTTGCGCCACTCTCTGCCCCACTGCTTTCTGCCCCGCACGCCGCCGTGTAATCAAGCGGAAATTTCGCCAAAAAAGACAAAAACAGCAACGCAAACACGCCAAAAACCGCCCCCACAACAAAAACGCCGCCTATCCCAAAAGCAAAAGCGCCCGCCATCGCCAAAGCCGCACTAAACGCCGTGCCCGCGTGTTTGTAGGCTTCGTTGAGTGAAATTTGACGTTTTGCGCCTCTCTGCCCCACAAGCCCCAAAGTGAGTGCCAAAAACGCCGGTGCTAAACAAACCGCACAAAGGCTAACAGAAATTTGCGCCAAAAGCGTAAAGGAAAAGTTAGGATAAAAGTAGTTAGCAAGTGTCGAGACAGTAATGAGCATTACACAAGCGGCTATGAGGCTTTTGATGCGGCGCGTTTTGTCTATTAGCACGCCAGCAAAAACGCCAAAAAACAAAGCAACAAGCGCTGAAAGTGTAACGACTAGCCCTATGTTTGCCTCGCTAAAATCGTGCTCTTTTAAAAAGACACCGAGGTAAGGTCCAAGCCCGTCATTTACATCGGCGATGAAAAAATTTAACCAAGAAAGAAGCAGAGATGGGTTTTGCATGTAAAGCCTTTATGATGTAAATTTTATGGTGCAAATGCGGAATTTTTGCAAATTTAATCTCCTAAAAACAAGCGAAGTGCTTTTGCGAAGCAAAAATGTTTCTGTGTAAAACATTCCGCAAAGCGAAGCTTCTTTGAAAATCGAGCCAAACTGGTTTTTAGAGTTGCTCTTTATTTTTTCCTAGCCACCTCCAAAGCCTGCGCCAAGTCGCCCAAAAGGTCGTCTATGTCTTCGCACCCAACGGCAAGGCGGATTAAACTATCTTTGATTCCTATCTCATCTTTCAACTCTTTTGGATAACTCTCGTGCGTCATTGTCGCTGGCTGACAAACCAAACTCTCCACGCCACCAAGACTAACCGCTAGGTCAAAGACTTTCAAAGCCGCACAAAACGCCTTGTAGTCCCACCCTTCGTTTAGCTCAACAGATATGACGCACCCCAAAGCACCGCCAGCTTGCTGTGCGTGAAGTGCCTTTTCGTGCGCGCTGTGAGACCCCGCGAAGTAAATTTGAGAAACGCCCTCGTGAGTGCTTAAAAACTCAACGATTCTAGCCGTGTTTTTTTGTGCTGCGTCCATGCGAAGTTTTAGTGTCTTTATGCCTCTAATGAGCGTGTAGCTGTCAAACGGCGAAAGCGGACAGCCCAGTGTGTTTTTTATGAGCGCAAAGCGTTCAGCTAGCACGTCATCGTTTGTGCAAACCAGCCCCGCAAGGACATCTGCGTGCCCGCCTATGTATTTTGTAGCGCTGTAAACTACGATGTCCACGCCTAGTTCGAAGAGGTTTTGGTGCAACGGCAAAAAAGTGTTGTCAGCTATGACAAGCGCGCCGTGTTTGTGAGCAAGTTCGACTATCTTTTTAACGTCAGTGATGCGTAAAAGCGGGTTTGACGGCGTCTCCACAAAAACCGCCCGCGTGTCAGGCGGCAGCTCTGTAAGCTCGTTTAGGTCGGCTTTTAGCTCGTATTTTATCCCTTGATTCTCAAAAAGCGTGCTAGCATAACGAAACGTTCCGCCGTAAATGTTGCTGTTAAATATGACACGGTCGCCACTTTTAAAGAGGTTGAAAACCACGCTAGTTGCCGCCATGCCCGTGCTAGTCGCAAAGCAGTGTTTACACCCTTCGACACTAGCAAAAAGCGTCTCAAATGCGTTTGTTGTCGGGTTTTTGCTCCTTTGGTAGCCAAAAGTGCCCGGGTGGTCGAGGTCGCTTTGGACATATGTGCTTGCTAAAAAGATGGGTGGAACGACTGCGCCATAAGGCAACGTTTTTGCGTTTATGCCTTTTATGAGTTTTGTTTGTAGTTTCATTTTTTTGTCCTTTGTTTTAAATTTAGGTAATGGAGGTGTAGCCGACCGCGGGGAATTCTTCAGGCTAACGCCATTGCAAATTACGGCGTTGATTTTTAGATTCTACTAAATTCTCACTCCTCGCACTTCTCATCTTCGCCCTCTGTCGCCATGCCAAAAAAGCTAGCTAGATGCACATTTTCAAACGCTGCTTGAAGTGAGACAAAAAGCTTTGGATTTGCCTGTTCTAAATTTGCCAAAAGCTCCTTTGTGTTTGCCCTCGCAAAAGGCTCTTTGCCAAATTTTCTTGCTGGACACGCATCACAACCTACCACGCGTGTGCCATTTTTGGCGATGCAGTCGCGAATTTGTCGCTCTCTAACACAAATGAGCGGACGAATCACTCCCAGTCCATTGCTAGCTGTGTAGCGTGGTGGCAGCGTGCGAAGTGCGCCGTTGTAGGTAAAATTCATAAAAAAACTCTCCGCCGCATCGTCTAAATGATGCCCAAGTGCCACTTTGTTAAAGCCGTGTTCTAGCGCATAAGAGTAGAGATATCCGCGTCTCATGCGTGAGCAAAATGAGCAAAAAGTGGAATTTTCACGGACTTTCTCTTTGCCTATCTCGTAAATTTTTGTGTCAATAAACTCGTGGTCGATGCCGTTTTGGAGGCAGTGCTCGTGCAAAAAAGCCAGCTCCTCGCCGATGCCGTAGGTGATGGTAACGGCGCGAAATTCGAATTTTTCTGGCGTTACGCTTGAAAAATGTTTTAGCAAATGGGCTAGCGTGATGCTATCTTTTCCGCCGCTCAAACCGAGCAAGATTTTGTCGCCCTTTTCAAACATCTTGTATCGTGCGTTTGTCTGTCCGACAACTCTAAGAAGTTTTTTGCTTATCTCAAACATGTTTTTCCTTTTTTAAGAATTTGGGTTGTGTAAATTTTTTTAATTTTAGCCTAAATTTGCTTTTTATAAATTATTTGAAAATATTTTTGTAATGTGCGATGAATAAGGTAAAAAGTAAAGTAAAAGCTAAAAACAAGTGGTGCCTGAGGACGGACTCGAACCGTCACATGGTTGCCCATACTAGATTTTGAGTCTAGCGCGTCTACCAATTCCACCACTCAGGCTAAAAAACAAAAAAGATGTTGAATTATAGCTAAAAAAGCTTAAAATAAACTTAAAGCGGATTGCGAAGCGATTCGACGGGGTCGCAGGGGCGAAAGCCCCCGCCCACCGTCCCTCGCCGTTTTTCTTCGAGATTTATCGAAAAGAAAAACGGCGAGGGACTATAAAAAACAGATTCAAAACAGCCTAATATTTCCGCAAAATTTTAAATTTAAAATACAAAACAGATAAAACAAAGCTCGTCAAAAAAACACCGCCCACCGCCACTATTGGCGTTTTAGCTAGCAACATCATCGACACAAAGTAACCTGCCAAAACGACAAAAATTCCACCATAAATGATGCCTTTTTCATACCTGTAAGTAACGATTCCAAACGAAAGTCCAAAAAGCACAGTCGCAAGCGGAAAGAGCGACAAAAGCCCGTAAATAGTTATGTCTTTTACCCGTTTTTGGTCACGAAAAACATTTGCCCAGTAGTCAAAAGTCCCAAGCGCCCGAAACTCACTGTCGCCACTAAGAACGCGAAACGAAAGTTTGTCAAAATTTGAGACGTGCCACAAATTTTGGTCGCTCATGTCATACATTTGCCCGTTTTTTAGCACCAGCTCCACACGCGAGCCATCTCCGTCCATGAACGCCTCTTTTGCCACCACGAGCCTCTCTAAACCTTTGTCAATAGTGTAAAGCGAGATATCTTCATAGACCTTTTTTTCACCCACAAGCCTCTCTTTTTCTATAAAAATCATCCACTCGCCAAACTTCTGCCCTAGCTGACTAGCACGCAAATTTAAGTTCATCTTGCTTCGTTTTTGCACTATAAAACTCTCGTTTAGGTTAAAGCCCGCTGGAATCAAAAAAGTAGCGTTAAATACCAAAAACGCACTCAAAAGCGTAGCGATGCCCAAAAAAGTCGCAGCGATGCGTTTTGGCGAAAACCCGAGCGTAAAAAGCACCGTGCTCTCACTCTCTTTTGAGAGGCGAAAAAAGCTCATCGCTACAGAAACAAAAAAGCTAATAGGCAGACAAAATGCCAAAAGTTGCGGCAAAGTGTAGCTAAAAAGCTCTGCTAGCTCGCCACCGCTTATCTCTATGTAGCTAGAAATTTTCGTTACTTGTAAGAAAAAAACTATCGCTAAAATGACAAAAAGCGTAGCAAAAACGGAGGTAAAACTCATCAAAAAATTCGAAACCAAATATCTGTTTGCCCTACTCATAAGAATCCTCACTATAAAAATTTTTCTATAAAGGGTGTCTCTAAAAATCAGTTTGGCTCAATTTTGAGAAATGTTTTTAGCAGATTTTTTGGCTTAAAACTATGCAAAAACAGGCTCAAAAGTGAGCCACTCAAATTTAGTTAAATGGTTTTTAGAGATACCCTAAATTTATACTCCCGCCGCTGTTTTTCTTTTTCACAAAGTTCAAAAGAAAAACAGCGGCGGGACGGCGGGAACGGGGGCTTTGCCCCTGCGACCCCTTTTAGTTTGCAAATAACAATATTAAAAAGAGATAAATTTCTCTAAAATGTCTAAATTTAAAAAACCTGCCACTTCTTTCTCAAAAAAGAGCACGACCAAAAACGCCACACAAAGTGCGGGCACAAACGGAAGTTCACGCTTTCTAAACGCCACGTGAAAAACGAGCTGAACAAGTGCCGCCACAAAGACCGCCACCACGCCAGAAGCGCCAAAAACCGCCCCAAAAAGACCAAAAACCACCACATCTGCCTCGCCCATACTCTCGAGCGTTTCGCCAGAACGACTACGACAAAGCCACGCACTAACGCACATTTTCAAAACAAAAAACGCACCTACAAAAACAAACGCCCACTTCACTTCGCCACCAAAAAGTAGCGAAAAACCAAAAACAAAAAGCAAAACGCTCTGCGGAACGGCACTAAAACGCCAGTCGATGACACTTAGAGTAAAAAGCAAATTTAGCATCATGCAAAGCACCAAAGCACGAAAAATTTCGCCACTAAAAAAACCGCCAAATTCACTAAATTCACCAAAAACCCTAACCCACGCTAAAGCGCCAAAAACCACACCACAAAGCTCAAAAAGCAAATTTACCTTTGGTATAAACTCGCCACAAAAGGCACACCGCCCACGCAAAAACAAAAAGCTAAAAATGGGCACAAGCTGCCACGCTTTTAGCTTTTTTTGACAAGAATCACAGCGACTCCGCCCGCTAAATGCACTCTCTTTGCTACCAGCACGTGAATTTAAAACGCCACAAAACGAGCCAAAAACCGCCCCGAAAATCATCATCAAAAAAAGCATCGTCTTTGTCCTAATTTTCTAATTTTTATCTCACAAATTCAAAATATATAATTTTGGTAAAAAGCTAACGCTTT
>DCIZ01000051.1:15198-18170 GCA_002317305.1 Campylobacter sp. UBA1713 | reverse complement strand
TTTTTCTTTTCGATAAATCTCAAAGTAAAACGGCGACGAGGCGGAGGACGGGGGCTACCGCCTCTGCGACCCTTGTTTGAAGATTTTGGGCAATAACAAAATTCACAAAACGCAAATTTGACAAATTCTAAAAAACAAGCTTACGATTTTAGCAATTTTAAGCTTAAACTAGCTATAATCGCAAATTTTAAAAAAAATGTAAGAAGGAAAGCGAATGTTTGGTGCGATTTTTAGAGCAATCTTTGGAACTAAAAACGGGCGAGAGGTCAAAAGATACAAAAAGCGTGCAAAAGCTATTACATCTCTTGAATCCAAATTTCAGTCGCTAGGCGACAGAGAGCTAAAAGCTAAATTTAACGACATACGTCTAAGCGTCATCAGTGGAAAAAAGAGCAAAGACGAAGTCCTAAACGAAGTCTTTGCCATCACACGAGAGGCATCAAAACGTGCGTTAAACATGCGACACTTTGATGCGCAGCTCATAGGCGGCATGGTGCTTTGCGATGGCAAGATAGCCGAGATGAAAACGGGCGAGGGAAAGACCCTTGTGGCGACTTTGGCAGTTGTGCTACACGCACTTGACGGAAAAGGCGTGCATGTAGTTACAGTAAACGACTATCTAGCAAAGCGAGATGCTGAAAAGATGGGCGTTTTGTATAACTTTCTCGGGCTAAGTGTAGGCGTAATAGTAGGCGGCGAATATGACGATGCAAAGCGAAAAGAAGCCTACGATGCTGACATTACTTACGGCACAAATAACGAATTTGGCTTTGACTACCTTAGAGACAACATGAAATTTGACAAAGCGAGCAAAGTCCAAAGAGAATACAACTTCGTAATAGTAGACGAAGTAGACAGCATTCTCATAGACGAAGCTAGAACGCCACTCATCATATCTGGTCCTACAAACAAAACGCTTGACGGCTACAAAAAAGCCAACGAAGTAGCAAAAGCACTAAACCGTGGAGAGCCTGCAAAAGACAAGACTAGCAAGCCCACAGGCGACTTTGTCGTGGATGAGAAAAACCGCGCCATCACACTCACAGAAGTCGGCATCGCAAAGGCTGAAAAACTCTTCGGCGTGGAGAATCTCTACGACCTAGAAAACGCCGTTTTGAGCCACTACCTAGACCAAGCGCTAAAAGCCCACCATCTCTTTGAAAAAGATGTTCAGTATGTGGTAAAAGATGGCGAGATAGTCATAGTAGACGAATTTACAGGGCGGCTTAGCGAAGGGCGGCGTTTTAGCGAGGGACTTCACCAAGCACTCGAAGCAAAAGAAGGCGTGCAAATTCAAGAAGAGAGCCAAACTTTGGCAGACATTACCTTTCAAAACTACTTTAGGATGTATGAAAAGATCGCGGGCATGACAGGAACGGCACAAACAGAAGCTAGCGAGTTTAGCCAAATTTACAAACTAGACGTCGTTAGTATTCCGACAAATTTGCCTGTCATTAGAAAAGACCTAAACGACCTCATCTACAAAACAGAACGTGAGAAATTTAACGCCGTCATAGAGGAGGTAAAAAAAGCTAGCGTAACTGGACAGCCAGTTTTGATAGGAACGGCTAGCATCGAAAAGAGTGAGATCATCCACGCACTTTTGGTAAAAGAGCGCATCGCCCACAACGTGCTAAATGCAAAAAACCACGAAAAAGAGGCACAGATAATAGAAAACGCAGGGCAAAAAGGCGCAGTAACTGTAGCTACAAACATGGCAGGACGCGGTGTAGACATAAAGATAGACGACGAAGTAAGAGCGCTTGGTGGACTCTACATAATAGGCACAGAACGCCACGAGAGTCGCCGCATAGACAACCAGCTTCGAGGGCGAGCAGGACGTCAGGGAGACCCGGGCGTGAGTAGATTCTTTTTGAGCTTAGAGGACAACCTTTTACGCATTTTTGGTGGCGACAAGATCAAAAGCATCATGGAGAGGCTCGGCATAAAAGAGGGCGAAAGCATCGAGAGCAAGCTAGTTACTAGGGCGGTAGAAAACGCACAAAAGAAAGTCGAGTCGATGTATTTTGAGAGCAGAAAGCACATTTTGGAGTATGATGACGTCGCCAACGAACAGCGTAAAACCATCTACAAATACCGCAATGAGCTTTTAGACAAAGAGACTGACATTAGTGCTAAAAATGAGACAAATACCCAAGAGCTTGTCCGCTCGATTTTGGGGCGTGTCGGCATCTTTGAAGGTGGAATGAACAGCGACTTTGACTTTTCAAATTTGGTTTCAAACATAGTTAGCGAAGTGGGAGTTGAATTTAGCGAAAACGACCTAAAAGGGCGAGAATACACTGAACTAGCGGAGTTTTTGACAAAAGGACTACTTACCATCTACGAAAACAAAATGTCAGCCTTTAAGCCAGAAGAGCGTGGCGAGATAGAGCGCGTTTTGTATTTGCAAGTGCTAGACGGTGCGTGGCGAGAACACCTCTACCAAATGGACATCTTAAAAACAGGCATCGGACTTCGTGGTTACAACCAAAAAGACCCACTTACCGAATACAAAAAAGAGAGCTACAACATGTTTATGGAGCTTGTAAGACGCCTAAAAGTCGAGAGTGCAAAAGTCTTACAAGTGGTGCGTTTTGCGCCAAATGAAGTTAGCGAAGACCAGATAGAATCGCTAGCAGCCGCAGCGCGTGAAAAGCTAGCTGAACGCAACGAAAACGCAAAGCTAGTCCCGCTAAATCCGGGCAAAAGCATCTTTGGCGAGCTAGGTGCTTTGCCATCGCGTGAAGAGAGGCGACGCGGTAACTTTAACGGCGGCGGTAACGGCGGTAACGGCGGCGGTAATAATGGTGGCAATGGCGGCGAAAAGCCTATGTCAAAACGCGAAGAGAGACGTTTGCAACAAGAGATGAGGCAGCTACAATATAACAGATCGGCGGGTATTAGCGGTGGTAACTCGGCTGGTAATTATGGTGGCGTTGGGCAAGGCGGCGGTTATGATGGCAGTCGTG
>DCIZ01000051.1:14713-15151 GCA_002317305.1 Campylobacter sp. UBA1713 | reverse complement strand
ATGATGGCAGTCGTGGTGGCGGCGGAAACATGGGCGGTCGCGATGGCGGTCGTGGAAATGTAAGCGGTGGTGCTGGTTTTGGCGAAAGTCGAGGCGGTGCTAGCAGTCGCGATGGCGGTCGTGGTTTGGTTAGTGGCGGCGGTCGTGGTGGCGATGTGCGTGGCGGTGCTGGCACGGGCGGTGCTGGTAGTAGTCGTGGCGGTGGAAACATGAGCGGTGCTAGTCGTGCCATCGGCTCAAACAGACAAGGGCAGCTGGCACTTCCTACGCCAAAAGCGGCAAGAAACGAGATGTGTCCGTGCGGAAGTGGCAAAAAATACCGCGACTGCTGTGGCAAAACAGGACCAAAACGAGGCGTCGCTGCGGTTTAGTGTTTGTTTAAACTAACGTTTTAGCGAAAAATTATCAAATGTGAATGACGGCGTTAGTTTATCGATT
>DCIZ01000051.1:14457-14619 GCA_002317305.1 Campylobacter sp. UBA1713 | reverse complement strand
GATTTATCGAAAAGAAAAACGGCGGCGGGACTTAAAAAAAAGCGTTAGCTTTTTACATATCGGAAAACAGAAAACAAAAAAAAACGGAAAAAGTCAAATTTAAAAAATGCTAGAACTAACGTCGTCATTCTGAGGGAGGCTTTTGCCGACCGAAGAATCCCC
>DCIZ01000051.1:3411-14301 GCA_002317305.1 Campylobacter sp. UBA1713 | reverse complement strand
AATTTGTGAAAATTTGCTTTTTCGTAAATTTGACAATTCCACTCTCTCAAAAGACAAAGAGATTCTTCGCTAGCGCTCAGAATGACGGCGTTGGTTTATCGATTCCGTGCAATCGCAAATTTCCGTTTTCAGTTTTCCGTATGGAGATAAAAAAATGTTTCAAACCGCACTCATAGCACTGCTTTTTAGCCTCTCTCACTGCACTTTGATGTGTGGCGGGTTTTGCCTCTTGCTACGCAAAAATTCACTCGTCAGCCTGCTTGCCTACCACGCTGCTAGAATCGGCGGTTACCTCATATTGGGCACGCTTTTTTATTTTTTTGGCAAAGCTGTCCTTTTGAGCGGTGCATCGCGTGGGTTGTTTTTTTTCATTGTCGGCGTTTTTGTCGCCGTTTTGGGCGTGGCACTTTTTGTGCGTGGCGAGCTTTTGGCGTTTTTTGAGCGTGGCAAATTTGTCTACCGCCTCATGCAAAAAGCACGCAAAAACCTCGCACTTCTCGGTCTGCTAAACGGCTTTTTGCCGTGTGGCGTGGTATATTTTTTTGTGGCAAAAAGCACACTTGCCACATCGCTCACAGAAGCGCTACTTACCATGCTCATCTTTGGCATAAGCACCACTCCAGCCTTTGTGCTCATTTTTCTACTAAACCTCCGCCTAAACGCCAAATTTACAAAAACCGCAAACATTATCTCGTGTGCGCTCATCACACTAAACGGAATCTACCTTGCGTTTTTGGGCTTTAAAGCCTTTGGGGGTTAGGAGTTAGAAACTTTGCAATTCTTATCTAATTCCGCATTCCGTATTCCTATAGGTAAAAAGCTATCGCTTTTTTGTAGTCCCTCGCCGTTTTTCTTTTCGATAGATCTCAAAGAAAAAAGGCGAGGGACGGGCAGGCGGGGGCTACCGCCCCTGCGACCCGTTTCTGAAAACAGAAAGCGGAAAACGGAAAACGTAATTTGTGTAAATTCGCTTTTCGTGAATTTAACGATTCTGTAGAATCTGGAATTCTGCACTCCGTTCTCCGAAAAGGGGTCGCAGGGGCAAAGCCCCCGCCCGTCCGTCCCCCGCCACCGACTTTTGAGCTTCAGCGAAAAAGTTGGTGGCGGGGGACAAATAAAAAGCGTTAGCTTTTTAACAAAATTTTCTATTTTGTAAATTTTAACAACAAGCCTCACTTTTTTATTAGTCCCTCGCCGTTTTTCTTTTCGATAGATCTCAAAGAAAAACGGCGAGGGACGGGCAGGCGGGGGCTTTCACCCCTGCGACCCGTTTCTGAAAACAGAATGCGGAAAACGGAAAACGTAATTTGTGTAAATTCGCTTTTCGTGAATTTAACGATTCTCCTCCCTTGCCAGGCAGTGGATTCTTCGGTCGGCTTACGCCTCCCTCAGAATGACGGCGTTGCACTTGCTTTTTCGTGAATTTGACTTTTTTCACCCTTGCCAGCTTGCGCTCAGATCGATCTGCATTCTACAATCTAAACACAAACCTAAAACCATTCTTAACTCCAAAAACTAATAAAAAAGTTTAAAATTAAAACTCGATTTTTTGGGTAAAATATAAATTTTAAACGCAAATTTTAGTAAAAAGCTAATATTTTTTTGTCCTGTTGCCGTTTTTCTTTTCGATAAATCTCAAAGAAAAACGGCAACAGGACGGTTGGGAACGGGGGCTACCGCCCTGCGACCCCTTTTACTTTTTTAAAGCGAACAGGTATAGATAAAAGCAAAAACCAAAACTAAGGAGTTTTCATGAAGTTCAACCTCAACTACACGACTTTTGTCGCAAAAGCAAAGCAAATTTGCGGCGAGCGCGTCTTTACCACCTACCTCATGCGTTTTGCGCTTGGCACAGATGCTAGCTGTTACAACTATACGCCACGTGTCGCCATCAAAGCCCATAACGAAGACGAAGTCATCGCCCTACTCAAACTTGCTAGCGAGTGCCAAACGCCCGTTACATTTCGCGCGGCGGGTTCTAGCCTTAGCGGGCAGTGCAGCAGCGAGCACGTGCTCATCATCGCAAACGAAGGCTTTAAGGGCATCAAAGTAAGCGATGATGCAAGCATCATAGAGTGCGAATGTGGCGTAATAGCAAGCGACGCAAACGCAGAGCTAACCAAATTTGGACGAAAAATAGGACCAGACCCTGCCACCATCACCACAGCACTTGTGGGCGGAATCTACAACAACAACTCTAGCGGCATGTGTTGTGGCGTGGAGCAAAACAGCTACAACACCATCTCTAGCGTGCGTGCGGTTTTGCTTGACGGCACGGTAGTAGACACAGCAGACTCAAAAAGTGTGAGCGAATTTGCATCAACTCCACTCGCCAAAAAGCTACTAGAACTAAGCAGTGAGCTAAAAAAAGACGCTCATCTTTGTGAGCTAATAGAGCGAAAATACAAAATAAAAAACACCACTGGCTACTCACTCAACGCGCTAAAAGATTTTGACGATGTAAGAGAGATTTTTAACCACATTCTCATAGGCAGCGAAGGGACGCTTGCTTTTGTGAGCAAAGTGCGCTACTTTACCGTGCCAGATGCGCGGTTTAAAGCGTGCGGACTTTTGTTTTTTGAGACACTAAAAGAGGCGAGCAAAGCGGTCATCGCACTCTCAAAGATGGGGCGAGAAAAGGTAGTAAGTGCGGAGATGATGGACTATGCCTGCCTAATGGCGGTAAAAAACATCCCCGGCGTGCCTGCCATCGTCAAAGAGTGTAAGGAAGGTTACAGCTGCATCCTCTTTCAAAGCGAAAACGAAGACGAAAGTGTGCTAAATTCAAATTTGGGCGAGATTAAAGAAACGCTAAAAAGTGTCCAAATGGCATTTGAACCACTATACTCAAACGATGAAAAAGAGTTTAGCGCGTGGTGGAAAATCCGAAAAGGCATCTTGCCAATAGTCGCGGGCGAGCGTCCAAAAGGGACGACCATCATCACAGAAGATGTCTGTTTTGAGATAGAAAAATTTACAGATGGCATCGCACTTTTGCAAGATCTCTTTAAAAAATACAACTTTTTAGATGGCGTCATCTTCGGGCACGCACTCGCGGGCAACCTCCACTTTAACATCACGCCTGACCTAAAAGACCCAGTGCAATACGAAAATTTCAGCGCCCTCGTAAAAGAGATGAGCGAAAATGTAGCTCACATGGGCGGTAGCGCAAAAGCCGAGCACGGCACAGGACGCATGGTCGCACCTTTTGTAGAGGTCGAGTGGGGCAAAAACGGATATGAATTTAACCGCCGAATCAAAACACTCTTTGACCCGAGCGGACTGCTAAACCCCGATGTCATCATATCGGACGACCCGGACATTTACAAAAAAAACTTAAAAACAAACCCAAAAGCCATCTTAAATTTGCCTGAAAACGACGAGATGATAAACAAATGCATGGAGTGCGGTTTTTGCGAAAAACACTGCCCTAGCCGTAACCTCACGCTCACGCCACGCCAACGCATCGCCGTCTTACGCGAAGTAACGAGACTTTTAGAGGCGGACAAAAAAAGCGAGGCGAGCGAGCTTTTAAGCGAATATGAATACGCTGGCGACGAGACGTGTGCGGGGTGCTCAGCGTGCCTCTCTTTGTGCCCGCTAAGCATCGACACAGCAAAAGTAGCAGCGGAGTTGCGCCGAAAAGTTAGCGGCGAAACGCTAGAAAAGGCTAAAAAACTCTACGACAAATTTGAAAGCGTGATGAACAAAGCGCGAAGTGGCATGAAATTTTACGCATTTGGTGCGGCGGTGCTAGGCGAAAACGGCGTAAGCAAAGTAACCTCTAGCATTCGCAAAATTTACAAAAAATTCCCTTTCACGCCGCCAGCGATGCCACGCGCAAACAGCTACAAACTGGCTAACAAAGGCAGTGAGTGCGAAGAGAAAGTAGTTTACTTCACCTCGTGCACAAACCGAATTTTTAAGCCTTCAAGCAAGTTAAATGACACAAGAAGCGTTCAAGAGGTGGTCGAAAGCCTTTGCAAAAAGGCAAAAGTGGGCGTGATTTATCCAGAAAAGATAGGCAAAATGTGCTGCGGAAAGATGTTTGAGGACTATGAGAGCATCCAAAAAGAGAACGCGGCGTTTTTGCGTGAGGAGCTAAAAAAGGCGAGCGAAAACGGCAAGTGGAAAGTGGTTACCGACCACTCGAGCTGTTTTTACGCCACGTTAAAGCAGTTTGAAGGGGAATTTGAGATTCTTGACATTAGCGAATTTTTGCTACACATAGCGCCGAGACTTACGTTTAAGCCGACAAGTCAGCCAGTTTTGGTGCACAGGCTTTGTTTGCTGAAAAAACTAGGACGCGAAAGTGCCATCATGGAGCTTGCGAAAAAGTGTAGCACAGATGTGCGAGTCATAAAAAGCTTTGAGTGTTGTGGATTTGCGGGCAAAAAGGGCTTTTTCACGCCAGAACTTAACCAGTCTAGCACGGCGAAACTTCGCTTTGAAACGTCGCCTGAAATTTTAGGTGTTAGCACGAGCTCAACGTGCGAGATAGGGCTAAACGCTTACGGGAATTCTAAATTTGAGAACATCGCCTACCTTGTGGACAAGGTTACGACAGAGAAGTAAACGGCAAAATTAAACGACAAAACGAAAGTGCGGTCTGTTTTTGCATTTTCGATAACCGAAAATTTCCGCATTCCGCATTCCGGACGGGGGCTTTCGCCCCTGCGACCCCATTTTTAAAAACGGAATTTTGACGATTTTACTCGCTTAAAAGCCATTTTCAACATCACAAAATCAAAAAAAGAGAGAAAGATGAACGCGACAGATATTTTTTTAGAACTAAACGAAAAGGTCAAATTTGACTTTGAGAAGAATCCGTTTTGGTGGGACGGCTACGGGAGTTTTTGGGTGGTCATCGGTGCTGTTTTGACACAAAACACGGCGTGGAGTGGCGTGGAGCGCTCGCTTTTAAACCTGAAAAACTACGGCGTAACTACACTTGAGGATTTTGGCGGTTTAAGCGAATTTAGGCTAGCTGAACTCATAGCACCGAGCGGTTTTTACAATGTAAAAGCGAAGCGTTTGGCACTTTTGACAAAGTCTATTTTTGATAAATTTGGGGATTTTGAGAATTTTAAGAAAAAAGTAAGTCGCGGCTGGCTACTAAAACAAAACGGGCTTGGTTTTGAGAGTGCTGACTCTATCCTTTGCTACGCGTGCGAGCGTGAGGTGATGGTGGTGGATGCCTACACGAATCGCTACTTAAAAGCGCTGGACTTTGAGTTTGAGAGCTACGATGAGACGGCGGAGTGGTTGAGCGGGTTTGAGCGCGAGGTGGTTTGGGAGCGAGTGAAGCGGTGTAGCGATGCTGAACTTTACGCACGCTTTCATGGGCTTTTTGTCGAATTTGCAAAAGCGAACAGACCGAAGCGTGCTAGCCACACAACTCGCCGTGCGAAAATTCCTGACGTGGAGGTGGAAGTTTTGTCTGACACCGCTACTGACGTTTCTAAAAATAAACCGAAAAACAGCGTGAAAAAGAGAGAAAGAGAGAGAAAAGAGAAAAAAGACGCGGAGTGTTTGTTTTAGAATTTTGAAAGGAGTGTTTTATGAATGAGAAGTATAAAGAAGTAGATAAACTAAAAAAAGAAATTCAAGAATCGTTTGAATTAGAAAAAGGCGATATTAGGTTACCGAGTAAATTTTTAAACAACAACCTAGTTAAAATTAAAAACGCTAGCATTAAAAAGTTGGATTTACAAATTTTAGACAAGCATGATTTTTTGTTTAAAGATTGTAAATTTACAAACGAAATTAAATTTAATAAAGTTCAAATTAAAAACTATTTAAGATTTCAAAGTTGCACATTTCAAAATGATGTTAGTTTTTGTAATTCCACATTTCAAAATGATGTTAGTTTTAATAATTCCACATTTCAAAATAATGTGCTTTTTTATAAAGTTAAATTTGAAAAAAACGTGCGTTTTTATAAAGTTAAATTTGAAAAAAAAGTAAGTTTCGAAACGTGTAAGTTTGATGATATCAGCTTTAGCGAAGTTGATTTTTCCGGTAAAGCGAATTTTAGTGCGTTACAATCTGTATGTTTTCACGCACACAAAAACAAGTTTAACGAAGTTGCTAATTTCAGTGAATCTAAATTTAAATATTTTTCCTCTTACAATAATAGTTTTTATGAAAAAGCTAATTTTAGTAATTGCCAATTTGAAAAAGATGCAAGGTTCTCATCAAATAAGTTTTTAAACAATTATTTAGCTGTCATTTTTCAAAACGCTAAATTTAACGAAGATGCAAATTTTACGGCATCCATATTTAAAGGATATGCAAATTTTGGAGATTGTCAGTTTGCGAAAACGGCAAATTTTTATGGAGCTAAATTTGAAGATATTGTAAATTTAAACGCTTCGTTTGAGAAGCTTAATGTTGTAAACGCAGAGTTTAAGACAAATTCAAAAATATTTAGTAAGTTTATAGAAAAACAAACAGACAAAACAAAAGCCGCAGTAGATATGAGGGCAAGCTATAACAACATAAAAGACGCTTTGATTCAAAAAAACAATCTTCTTGATGCGCAAGAATTTCACAAAGCGGAGCTTTACTGTAAAGAAAAGGAGTTAAAATACAAAATCGAAAATGATGTAGATAAAAAGCATAAGTTTAGCAGGTTTTTTAGTAGGGAAAACATTGACATTTTGCTTCTCGCTTTTTACCGAACGACTAGCGACCATCACACGAATTTTGTTAAAATCTTGAATTTTACTGCTTTGGTGGTGGCTTACTACGCGGCGTTTTTGTTTGGAATGGAAAAAATGTTTGAGAATGATTTTTGTTATAATGAGAATTTTTACATCGCACCAGTTGTTATTTTTATCTTTTTATTTTTCTGCTTGTTTTTGCTTTTTGCAAAAAATAAATTTTGTTCACTTGTTTTATCTGCCATTGCTTACGCTGGTGTTGTCATTACGCTTTTTTGTGAGCCAAGTGCGATAAGTCCGCTTGTCGGTATCTTTGATGGCAAAACGGCGGTTAGTAAATTTGAGGAGAAGCTTTACAACATGCAAGAATTTGAGGTTACTGAAGTTGTTAAGCTTGTTTCAAACGATGATGATTTGAGTTTTGAAGATAAGGTAAATTTGCTAATAAAAAGTAAAAAAACTTTGAAAAATGAGCTAGAAAGTAAAATTCTCAAATTTAAAACTATGTGTTACTACGAGCACAAAATCCTAAACCAAATTTACATCTACGAGATTCGTGAAAAGAGTCTAAAAAGCATCGGGCTTATCTATTTTTTGTTTATGATTCTGGTTTTGTTTTCGTTGCAAAAGACGGCGAGGAAAAACTCTGTCGTGCCTATTTGATTCGGAAAACAGAGTGCGGAGTGCGGAAAACGGGATTTGTGAAAATTTGCTTTTTTGTAAATTTTAAGATTCTACTTGCTTGCCATGCGGGAGATTCTTCGGTCGCGTTCGCTCCCTTGCGAATGACGGCGGTAACGGAAAACAGAGTGCGGAAAACAGAAAGCGGAATTTTGTAAATTTGCTTTTTCGTGAATTTGACTTTTTCACTCGCTCAAAAGGCGGGGGATTCTTCGGGTCGCATTCGCTCCCCTCAGAATGACGGCGTTGGTTTGACTTTTTTCAAGAATCGTAAATTTCCGTTTTCCGTTTTCCAAATAGGGTCGCAGGGGCGTAGCCACCGCCCACCAGACTCCGCCAAAACTCTCTTTGAGCTTTTAGCGAAAAGAGAGTTTTGGCGGAGGCTAAATAAAAAAAGCGTTAGCTTTTTTACCCAAATTTACTTTATCTAAATTTTAGGTAAAAAGCTATCGCTTTTTTATTTGTCCCGCCGCCGTTTTCTTTTTCGCTTTCAGCTCAAAAGAAAACGGCGGCGGGACGGACGGGCGGGGGCTACCGCCCCAGCTGGCCCCGTTTTTGAGTGCGGAGTGCGGAAAACGGGATTTGTGAAAATTTGCTTTTTTGTAAATTTTAAGATTCTACTTGCTTGCCATGCGGGGGATTATTCGGTCGCCTTACGCTCCCTTGCGAATGACGGCGTTACACTGCCTTTTGTGAATTTTTTGTCGATTCTAATGAATCACAAAAATCCTAACCCACAAATCTCGTTTTTTTAAGAATTTTTCGGTATAATCTAAACTTATCTACATAATCTTTGGAGTGAAAAATGAGTGATGTTTTGGACCAAGAGATCGACATAAAAGACTCGATCAAGACCAGCTACCTAGACTACTCGATGAGCGTTATCATCGGGCGGGCGTTGCCAGATGCAAGAGACGGCTTAAAGCCTGTGCATAGACGAATTTTGTATGCTATGAACGATCTAGGCGTGGGTAGCCGAAGTGCTTACAAAAAGTCGGCTCGTATAGTCGGAGACGTAATAGGAAAATACCACCCGCACGGCGATACGGCAGTTTATGATGCTTTGGTGCGAATGGCACAGACCTTTTCGATGCGAATCACCGCTGTTGATGGGCAGGGAAACTTTGGCTCCATAGACGGCGATGGCGCAGCGGCGATGCGTTATACCGAAGCTCGCATGACAAATTTAGCCGAAGAGATGTTAAAAGACATAGACAAAGAGACAGTAGACTTTGTCCCAAACTACGACGACAGCCTAAGTGAGCCGGACGTTTTGCCATCTCGTGTGCCAAATTTACTTCTCAACGGAAGTAGCGGAATCGCGGTCGGCATGGCGACAAACATACCGCCACATAGCCTTGACGAGTTAGTAGACGGCTTGCTTTACCTGCTTGACAACAAAGATGCCACGCTGGAAGAGATCATGCGTTTTGTAAAGGGTCCAGACTTTCCGACAGGTGCTACCATCTTTGGCAAAAAGGGAATTTTGGAGGCTTACAGGACGGGGCGCGGGCGTGTGAAGCTACGTGCAAAAACGCACATAGAAAAGAAGCCAAACAAAGACGTCATAGTAGTCGATGAGCTACCTTACCAAGTAAACAAGGCAAAACTTCACGCCGACATCGCCGAGCTGGCAAAAAACAAAGTCATAGAGGGCATTAGCGAGGTTAGAGACGAGAGCGACAGAGATGGAATTCGGCTGGTCATAGAGCTAAAACGCGATGCGATGAGCGAGATAGTGCTAAACAATCTCTACAAATCTACACAGATGGAGACGACTTTTGGCGTTATTATGCTTGCTATTTATAACAAAGAGCCGCGAATTTTTACGCTTATGGAGCTTTTGGAGCTATTTTTAAACCACAGAAAGACGGTCATCATTCGCCGAACCATCTACGACTTGCAGCGGGCGCGGGCGCGGGCGCACATTTTGGAGGGGTTGAAAATCGCCATAGACAACATTGACCGCGTTATAGAGATCATTAAGACTAGCGAGACGACAGACGAGGCGCGTGAGAGGCTCATGGCGGAGTTTTCTCTAAGCGTGTTGCAGTCAAATGCCATTTTGGACATGAAGCTTGCAAAGCTAACAGGGCTAGAGATAGAAAAGCTAGAAGCGGAGTTGCGTGAAATTCATGAGCTAATAGCGAAGTTAGAGGAGATTCTAAAAAGCGAGAGTTTGATAGAAGGCATCATAAAAGATGAGCTTTTGGAGGTAAAAAGCAAATTTAAGTGCCCGAGAATCACCGAGATAGTAGACGACTACGACGACATAGACATAGAGGACTTGATTCCAAATGAAAATATGGTCGTAACCATCACGCACAGAGGTTACATTAAACGCGTGCCTACAAAGACTTATGAGAAGCAAAATCGTGGTGGCAAGGGCAAAGTGGCGGTTACTACATACGACGATGACTTCATAGAGAGCTTTTTTACCGCCGAGAGCCACGACACACTTATGTTTGTAACAGACAGAGGGCAGCTTTACTGGCTAAAAGTCTACAAAATTCCAGAGGGAAGCAGGACGGCAAAGGGCAAGGCGGTGGTGAATTTGCTAAATTTGCAGCCTGATGAAAAGATAAAAGCCATCATTCCTACGACAGATTTTAGCAAAGAGAAGTCGCTTTTGTTTTTCACTAAAAACGGACTTGTTAAGAGGACAAATTTGAGTGAATATAGTAACATTCGTTCTGTCGGCATACGTGCCATTAACCTAGACGACGCAGATGAGCTAGTAACAGCACTCATAGTAAAAGAGAAGTGCGATGGCGTTGGTGGTGCGTGTGAAGATGTGTGTGTTGAAGGCGGTGCGGTTGAGAGTGGTGAGGCTGGTGAGGCTGGTGCGGTTGTCGAGAGCGAAGTCGAGAGTGTAAAAGTAGCAGATTCTACTGGCGGTGATCTCTTTGGCGAGGAGCTTTCTGGCGAGGCGGTCGAGAGCGAAGAGGTGGTGCGTGGAAGCATGGTTTTCATCGTTACGAAAAAAGGCATGTGCATTAAATTTGAGTTGTGCCTTTTGCGTGAGATAGGACGAAATACGCGTGGCGTAACGGGCATAAAGCTAGACAAAGATGACGAAGTCATAGCAGCAGCTGCCATAGAGCACAACAGCCAAGAGGTGCTTAGCGTGAGCGAAAAAGGCATCGGCAAACGGACGACAGCTAGCGAATACAGGCTACAAAATCGTGGCGGCAAGGGAGTCATCTGCATGAGGCTTACGCCAAAGACAAAAGACCTTGTGGGCGTTGTCATGGTAGATGATGAAGCAGACTTAATGGCGCTAACTTCTACAGGCAAGATGATTCGAGTAGACATGCACTCTATACGAAAAGCGGGACGCAACACAAGCGGCGTAATAGTAGTAAATGTAGAACAAGACGAAGTGGTAAGCGTAGCAAAGTGTCCGAAAGAGGAGAAAGAGGAGGAGTTTTTTGACGGGCTAGGCGAGTAGGCTTTGCGGTTGTGGCGGTTTGCGGAGTGCGACAAATTTGCTTTTTTTCAAATTTGTAGATATTGTTTTAAAATTTAGGGCATCTCTAAAAAC
>DCIZ01000051.1:0-3351 GCA_002317305.1 Campylobacter sp. UBA1713 | reverse complement strand
AAATTTAGTTAAGTAGTTTTTAGAGATGCCCTTTAGTGGTTGAGTAGGCGAGTTTTTGCCCGCTCGCCACTTTCTGCAAATATATTTAACAAGGATAAGAAATTTTAATGAAAGCTTTTAAAACTATTGAACTAAAAAACGACTTTCAAGTTTCAAGCGATGCGTTTGGGGTGATAGCAAATTCTGGCATTATGTGCGAAAATTTAGGCGAAAAGCTGGTTTTTAAATTTGATGTGGTGGATTTGAAGTATTTGGAAACACAGATGCAAAACGAAGTTGTAAATGCGTTGGTCAGTGAGCTTAAAAAGATAAAATCCTACTCAATAACAAACGGAAAAATAGTATATGCGAGTTTCAACAAGCCTAAAAAAGTCGCAAACAAGAGCCAAAATGCTAAAAAACGTTTGGCATATGAGAGTTATAAAAAAGAGTTTGGCAGTTTTGAAAATGAGTTAAAAGAGGTAAATAACATCATTTGTGGCGATAGTTTGGAGGTGCTTAAAACCATGCCTGAAAATTGCGTAGACATTGTGCTGACTTCGCCGCCGTATAATTTTGGGATTCGTTACAACTCAACAGACGATGCTAGCATGTGGCAGGAGTATTTTAGCAAGCTTTTTGCTATTTTCAAAGAGTGCGTGCGAGTGCTAAAAAGTGGCGGACGGCTCATAATAAACGTTCAGCCGATGTTTTCGGACTACATACCAACACACCACTTTATAAGTAAATTTTTGGTAGATGAGGGAATGATTTGGAAAGGCGAAATTTTATGGGAAAAAAACAACTACAACTGCAAATATTGCACGTGGGGGAGTTGGCAAAGTCCAGCGTCGCCTTATCTTAAGTATTCGTGGGAGTTTATAGAGGTTTTTTGCAAAAATAGCCTTAAAAAAGAGGGCGAGAAAGCAAATATAGACATAACAGCGGACGAATTTAAGGAGTTTGTTTATGCGAAATGGTCGTTTGCACCAGAGCGAAACATGAAAAAATACGCTCACGATGCGATGTTTCCTGAAAAGCTAGTTCAGCGATGTTTGAAGCTTTTTTCTTACAAAGGCGATGTTGTGCTTGACCCGTTTAACGGAGTTGGGACGACCACGAAAGTTGCGGCAGAAATGGGGCGTAAGTTTGTGGGGATTGACATAGATGAGCGGTATTGCGAGACAGCACGGAAGCGGTTGCGTGAAAGTGGAAATTTGTTTAGTTAGGAGTTTTTTATGAATTTGGAATTTTTAGAAAAATTTGACAAAAATTATATTCATGCAAATAATATTAAAGCCAAATTGAAAACTAACCTTAAAGAAGGTGAGCGTGAATTTTTAGTTGAGTGCGTAAAGCGTTATGCTAAATTTGATAAGGCTTTTGAGTGCGATGATTTGGCTACAAAAGTGGAGGCGTGGAATGAGTATTTGCGGTTTGTAAGAGATGAGAATCCTTTTTCTTCGCAGTCTAAATTTGATTCTACCATTTTAGAAGAGGTTATGTTTAGACTTTTTAGTTTTTTGACTATCGGAAAAATAAAAGTCGGTAACACAAAAGCTTACTCAAATTTATATTTTAGCCCTGTGGATTTTGATGATTTTAAAAAGTGTAGTAGATTTAAGATTAACCATAAAGACCAAGATTTTGCCATTTACAAAGATGTAAATTTTACGCTTGAAAGTGGCGAGAAAATTTCTACTTCTGTGCCTGTGGTGGCGTTTGAGTGCAAAACCTACCTTGACAAAACTATGTTAGAAAGTAGCGTGGCGACAGCTGAAAAAATAAAAGCTGGAAATCCAAGTTGTCGTTTTTGCATAGTTACCGAGTGGTATAGCGTAGACAAAAATGTAGACATTAGAAGTAGCAGGATAGACCAAATTTACGTGCTGAAAAAAGACGCGGTGAAAGCAAACAAAAAAAATATAGACATTCAGCTTGATGCGGTGGAAAAGCTCTTTAACGAGACGATGGAGTTTTTGGATAGAGAGTGGTTTAATGTGGAATATAACATTAAAAATTTCGGTGTGGTTTTGTAAAAGTTAAATTTGAAATTTTATTTAAAGGACAAAAGATGAAAAAGTTTAAGATAGCCGTAGCGGGTGCGACTGGTGCGGTTGGCGAGGAGATATTTAGGGTTTTAGAGGAGCTGAACTTTCCTGTTGAGAGTGTTTTGCCTCTTACTAGTGCTAGAAGTGCGGGGAGTTTGGTGGAGTTTGCGGGCAACTCTTACAGGTGCGTAGAGCTTACGGAGCAGACGTTTGAGGAGCACGAGGTGGACATTGCGTTTTTTAGTGCTGGCGGGTCGGTTTCTGCGAAATTTGCACCACTTGCGGCTGCTAGCGGCGCGGTAGTCATAGACAACACAAGCCACTTTCGCATGCAAGAAAATGTCCCGCTTGTCGTGCCAGAGTGTAACCCAGACGATGTAAAGCTTTGGCGTGAGACGGGCATCATCGCAAATCCTAACTGCTCGACTATCCAAATGGTTCAGCTACTAAAACCGCTTGATGACAAATTTGGGATAGAGCGTGTGGACGTTAGCACATATCAGGCGACTAGCGGCGCGGGCAAAAAGGGAATGGAGGAGCTAGTGGAGCAGTTGCAGGCGTTTTTTGCGTTTAAGCTAGACGAGTGCGAGCCAAAGGCGTTTAAACACAGGATAGCGTTAAACGTCATTCCGCACATAGATGTTTTTTCGGAGAACGGCTACACAAAAGAGGAGATGAAAATGGTCAATGAAACGGCGAAAATCTTACACCACAGATTCCCCGTGAGTGCGACTTGCGTGCGTGTGCCAGTTTTGCGTAGCCACAGCGAAGCTATAACCATAAAGCTTAGTAGAGAGGTTTTAGCTGACGATGTGCGTGCGGTTTTGGCGTGCGCGCCGAGTGTGGTCGTGGTAGATGAGCCGAGCCAAAATCGCTACCCGATGCCACTCATTTCGACTGACACAAACGAGACTTATGTGGGGCGAATTCGTGTAGATAACTTTGACAAAAGCATCGTGCATCTTTGGTGCTGCGCTGACCAAGTGCGAGTGGGTGCGGCGACAAACGCCGTGCGAATAGCGCAAATTTGGTCGGAGCTAGAAGAGTAGTTTTGGTGTGAGAGTGGGGTAAAAAAGCGTGAATTATTGTGCTATTGATTTTGAGACAGCTACAGGAAGCAGAAATTCAGCTTGTAGCGTTGCGGTGGTGGATGTCGTTGATGGCAAGATGACTGACAGCTACCACACGTTGATTAAGCCGCCGGGCAACAGATATCTTGATGATAACATAGAGATACACGGAATATGTCCGAACGATACGAGAATGTCGCCTACTTTTTCTGAAATATGGAGCGAGTTAAGGGCATCTCTAAAAACTAGTT
>DCIZ01000083.1 GCA_002317305.1 Campylobacter sp. UBA1713 | reverse complement strand
ACCTTAAAATTCGTCAAATACGACAGTATTATCCTCATTTTAAGAAAAAAATCTACTAAAACCACTCCAAAAAATCAAGCCAAACTGGTTTTTAGAGATGCCCTTTATTTTCTGTTTTCCGCTTTCAGATTTTAGAAAAAAGGAAAATCATGATAGTTTTAGGGAGCACAGGGAGCATAGGCACAAACGCCTTGCGACTAGCAGAGCGTTTTGACATAAAAGTCCACGCTTTGGCGTGTGGCAAAAATGTAAATTTACTAAACGAGCAGATAGCCAAATTTAAGCCTCGTTTTGTTTGTGTGGGCGAAAAGGCGCTAAAAAGTGCGGTCAAATTTGACGGCGAAGTCTTTTGTGGCGAGGATGGCATAAAGCAGCTTTTGCGTGCGTGTGCGAGTGAATTTGGCACGCAAAATTCGCAAAACGCCAAAGAGTGCGTGGTAAATGCACTTGTGGGTTTTAGTGGTCTAAACCCCAGCATCGAGGCGCAAAGTTTGGGCTACAAACTCTGTCTTGCAAACAAAGAGAGCCTTGTGGCGGGCGGAAAATTTCTAAAAACGAGCGAGATAGCGCCCATAGATAGCGAACATTTTGGGCTGAAATTTTTGCTAAAAGGTCGCGAGAGTGAGGTTAAAAGGCTTCTCATTACCGCTAGCGGCGGGGCGTTTTTAAATTTGAGTGCGAGCGAGTTAGCGGGCGTAACGCCGCAGATGGCGCTAAAACACCCAAACTGGAGCATGGGCGCAAAGATCACCATAGACAGTGCGAGCATGGCAAACAAGCTTTTTGAGGTTTTAGAGGCGTTTTGGCTTTATGGCACGAGTGCGGTGGAGGCGGTCGTGGAGGCGACTTCTATGATTCACGCTTTGGTGGAGTTTAAAGATGGCTCGACTACAGCACACTTGTCGCGGGCTGACATGGCACTTGCCATAGCGCATGCGCTGGGCTTTGGCGGTGAGAGTGTTTTGGAGAGTGTGGACATTTTGGCGTTGAGGGCTTTGGAGTTTAGGCGAATCGACTTGCAAAAATACCGCATTTTTTCTTTAAAAGATGAGCTTTTGCGACGACCAGACTTGGGCGTTTTGGTAAATGCAGCAAACGAGGAGGCGGTTTATAAATTTTTGCGTGGTGAGTGTGGTTTTTTGGACATTTCGCGTTATGTTTTTGAGGCGCTTGAGCGTTTTGGTGGGCTGAGTTTGGCGACTTTTGAGGATGTGCGTGAGGCAGACAGACGGGTAAAGGCGTGGGTTTCGGGGAACTGAGTGCGGAATGCAGAATGCGGATTGCGGATTGCGGAATACAGAATGCGTAATGCGGAGTGTTGAATTTTGGTGAGCAAAGCGATATTTGGAGTCGCAGGGGCGGTAGCCCCCGTCGCCTGTCCCGCCGCCGTTTTTCTTTGAGATTTATCGAAAAGAAAAACGGCGGCGGGACTATAAAAAAAGCGTTAGCTTTTTTACCCAAATTTGCTTTTTTGTGAATTTGTAAATTTTACTCGCTCAAAAAGCAGGAGACTCTTCGGTTAGCAAAGCCTCTTTAAATTTGCTATGATATTTTACATAAAATTAAGCTTAAATGTAATAAAATCACCGCCAAATTTAAAAACAAAGGAATCAAATGAACACATCTGCCTCGCAACAAAAGGGCTTTTCTAAAGAAGAGGTGAAAGTTTTGGGGCTTTCATCGCTCGGCGGAATGCTAGAATTTTATGATTTTATCATTTTTGTATTTTTCGCTTCGTTCATATCAAAGCTGTTTTTTCCAGCAAATTTGGGCGATTTTTGGTCTTTGTTAAACACTTACGGCGCTTTTGCTGCGGGCTACCTCGCGCGTCCGCTTGGTGGCATCATCATGGCGCACTTTGGCGACAAAAAGGGACGCAAAAACATGTTTATGCTCTCTATAGTCCTCATGGTCGTGCCGACTTTTGCACTAGGACTCATGCCGACTTTTGAGACCATCGGCTACCTTGCGCCTGTGCTTCTCATCTGCGTGCGTCTCATGCAAGGCATCTCCATAGGCGGTGAGCTGCCAGGTGCGTGGGTTTTCATGAGTGAGCACGCAAAACGGCAGAATCTCTACTTTAGCGTGGGCATCCTAACTTCGGCGGTCGTGGGCGGAATTTTGCTAGGAAGCATCGTAGCGCTTGTTGTCAAGCAGACGTTTAACGATGAGACGATTCTAGCTTGGGCGTGGCGTGTGCCGTTTATAATAGGTGGCGTTTTTGGTGTCATATCTATCTATTTGCGTAGATACCTCCACGAAACGCCCGTTTTTCAGGCGATGCAAAACCGCGGCGAAATAGTAAAACTCCCCATCAAAGAGGTTTTAAAGATCATGCCAGACAACTTTGCGGCGATGCTAGCTAGCTGGGTTTTGACGGGTTGCATCGTGGTGATGATTCTGCTCATGCCAAATTTTATGGGCGGTGCTTTTGCAAAAAACGGCGTTGAGGTGGGGCGACTTACCACCATCTACATGCAGATGGCATGCATCGTTTGCATGTGTGTAGGGTGCGTGCTTTACGGCAAATTCGCCGACAAAGTGGGCGTGGCGCGTGCTAGCATCTTGTTTGCGGCGGTTTTTGTGGTGGCGGTATTTTTCTACTTTTATGCGCTTTTTGTGGCAGGTGGCGGCTTTGGCGTGGTGTGCGGGTTCTACTTGGCGGCGGGATTCTTTGGGGCGGTTGGACCGTGTGGCGCGCCGTTTTACATGACGGCACTCTACCCGAATCGCATTCGCTTTTCTGCCATTTCGTTTAGCTACAACATAGCTTACGCCATCGCAGGAGGCTTTACGCCGCCGTTTGTCGTTACCATGATGACCAAAAGCGACCCGATGAACATCGCTTACTACATGGTGATGTTGGGCTTTGTCTCAATAGCGATAAATTTGTGGTTTATGCGGTTTAGGCGAGATGTAAATACTGAAAACTGAAAACAGAGAACAGAGAACGGAGTGCGTTCGGAGTGCAGATTGCAGAATGCGTGCGGAGTGCGGAATTTGCGATTCTCGAAAAAGCACAAATCAACGCCGTCATTCTGAGGGAGGCGTAAGCCGACCGAAGAATCCCCCGCCTTTTGACAAAGTAGAATCGTCAAACGAAGTTCCTGTAAAACAAGCGAAGCGCTTTTTGCAAAGCAAAAATATTTCTTTAAATTCATGAAAAAGCGAATTTGCAAAATTCAGTTTTCTGTTTTCCGCACTCTGTTTTCCGTTACTGCCGTCATTCGCAAGGGAGCTAGCGAAGAGAAGAATCCCCCGCTTTTTTACAAAGTAGAATCGTCAAATTTGCTTTTTCGTGATATTTGCAAATTTATAAATTTGCCAAAAAATTTACACAAAACATAAAGGAACTAAATGAACGCAAAGAGCCACAGAGCCATCGGAGTGCTTGCCGCTTCTGTAGTCATAAACATAGAGTTGCCGTTTGAATTTCACCGGCACACCGTTTCACTCATCACTTCTGACCTACTGAGTCTAGTTATATTTTTCGTGCTTTCGTGGCTTTGTGCTACCGCACCAGACCTTGACTTGCTTTTGGTAAGAGGGTTAAAAAGCGGCTTTGAGTCGTCCAAAAAAGGCAAAAAAAACGCCGACCACAAAAGCCGCATGCAACGCTACCACAGGCAGCTGACGCACAGCATTTTGCTTTTTGTTTTGCTTTTTTGGGCGGGCGTGGCGTGGTTAGATAAATTTGAGAGTAGTTACTGGGTGGCGTTGTATTTTGGTTTTTTAACAGGTGTCATTTCGCACATAGTCGCCGACATCTTTTCTGGCTCGGTGCCGCTTCTTTTTTGGGGAAGTTACTACAAAAGCAAGCTTAGAGTAGGGCTAAATGGCGACTGGTTTCGCACTGAATTTGTTCGCATAAACGATGCATATCTTTTCTTTTTTTACTATGTTTTTGCGTTTGCTGGCGTGGTGTGGTTTTTTGTGAATATGTAATATTTAAGCTTATTTTCAGGTTAAAATTCGTAAAATACAAATGCATTCGAGGCGGGGGCTTCTTCCCGCACCTCTATGTCTTTTTTTTGTAAATCTTAAATATGCAAATCATCGATCAATTTCACATAACCTACCAAACATCTCCACGCCGTCAAGCCTCTCCCACGGATAAGTTGGGTCGCCCACTTGTCCTTTTGCTGCCACATCGGCGTAGAGAAAAGTGGCGGTGCTCGGGCGGTCAAGGGCGAATTTTTCTTTTATCCACTTTGGCGTAAGTGCGAAATTTTCTAGCACAAATTCAGAAAGCACATCATCGCTAACGCCACGCAAATTTGTCCCCATGCAGTCTACACTAACGCTTACGGGCTTTGCCACGCCGATGGCGTAACTTATCTGAACGGTGCACTTTTTAGCTAGCCCAGCAGCGACTATATTTTTTGCTATCCAGCGTGCGGCGTAGAGTCCGCTTCTGTCTACCTTTGTGTAATCTTTGCTACTTTGTGCCCCGCCGCCGATGGGCGCATATCCACCAAAGCTGTCGACTATGAGCTTTCGTCCAGTAAGTCCGCTGTCGTGAAGTGCGCTGTGATTCACGTAGCGACCAGTAGGATTTATGTGAAATATGGTGCGACTCTTGTCAAACAAATTTGACGGCAGTCCAGCTTCGTCTATGAGCTTTGAGATGAGGGCGCGAACTTCGTCTATGTGTAGAGACTCTACACTTGGTGCGCTTACGACTATGGTGTGGATGCTTTGCGGGCGACACTCTTCAAAGTTGCTCTTTGTGCCGTAGTCAACAGTTACTTGTGTTTTTATGTCGACGCCGAGTTTGTCAGGGTTTTTTAGGGCAAATTCATAGACTTTGTTGCAAATTTGACGTGCGTAAAAGATGGCGCTAGGCATGTAGTTTTCGCACTCGTTTGAGGCAAAACCAAACATGATTCCTTGATCCCCTGCGCCCGTCTCGCCGCTAGTTTGGTCGACACCTTGGTTTATGTCGGCGCTTTGTTGATTCACAAAAACGTCTACGCTAACGTCATCTGGGTGGAGGCACTGGGCTTTTGTGAAGCCGTTTTTGCCGTTGTAGCCGATCTTTTTTAGTGCGTCAATGGCGATGCGGCGGTAGTCGGCGTGGCTTAAATTTACGCGTGAGCCTATCTCACCACCGATGACGATGTGTTTTCCAGCGACAAAAACTTCGCTAGCTACGCGTCCGTTTGGGTCTTTTGAGAGGATGGCATCTACGATGCTGTCAGCGATGATGTCAGCGCACTTGTCAGGATGTCCTGGACTGACTACTTCACTTGTGAAAAGATACATTTTTTAATCCTTAAAAATAGTTTAAACTAAAAAAAATTATAGCCCAAACTCCATAAAAATAAGCTTAAAACTAAACTTAAAAATAGCTGAATACAGAAAACAGAATTCAAAATT
>DCIZ01000144.1:13597-15050 GCA_002317305.1 Campylobacter sp. UBA1713 | reverse complement strand
TATTTTTCAAAAAACACATTTTAACAAATTTTTAGTTTATTTTAGTATAATATTATAAAAATTCCCTAAAATTTACATATTTTGTATAGTTGGTGTAATTGAGAAGGTTTTAGGTAAATAAAAAAAACGTGCCTGCTTTGAATTTGTTTTTTAAATTTAAACTCAAAACAGCCACGCGTTAAAATTTTCAAAAAAGCCAAACAGCCAAAAACTCAAATTTAGTTAAACACTAGTTAAGCACTGGTTTTGGTGTCTTCTCGTTTGCCGCTGGGAAGATAGGGTGAGTAACTTTTGGTTGTGTTCCTGTGAGTGATTTTAGGAATTTCACGATGTAGTTAGCCTCGTCATCTGAAATTTGTATATCTAGCTGAATCGAGCCCATCATCTTTACCGCAGTCGCAAGATCCCAAACTTTGCCGTTGTGGAAATAAGGCGCAGTTAGCTCAACGTTTCGTAGCGTAGGGACTTTTACCAAACCGTCAGCGTTGCCTTTAAAGTCGCCGACATTTTTGAATTCATATTTGTCTATTTGGAAAGTTTGCATGCTTCCGCCCAAATTTACACCTGTGTGGCACGCGATGCAGCCTTTGTCAATGAACAAACGCAAACCTTTTTGCTCGTCATTTGTGAGTGCTTTTGCGTTTCCACGCAAAAATTTGTCAAAGCGTGATTGTGTAAGTAGAGTTCGCTCGAAGTTTGCGATGGCATCGGCGATGTTGTCAAACGTTACGCCATCTTTGTAGATCTTTTTAAATTCTTTTACGTATTCTGGCAAAGAGCCGATCTTCTCCACCGCAAGTGCTGCAGGTGTCGCCATCTCTGCTTCTGACTCGATAGGACCTTTTGCCTGTGCTGCTAAGTCCGCTGCTCGTCCGTCCCAAAACTGAACGCCGTTTAGCACAGAGTTAAAGCTTGTTGGTGAATTTAGCATGTGTGGGTTTGCTGTCCACTTGTGTCCGACTGCGACCTCGATGCCGTCAGCGCCACCTAAACCAACGTTGTGGCAAGTGTTACAGCTAATGATGCCGCTTTTTGAGAGGCGTGGCTCAAAGTAGAGCTTTTTGCCTAGTTCTGCTTTTGCTGAGCTAAACGCGCCTGCATTTACGCCCAAATCTTTTAGCATCTTGCTAACTTCTGCTTGCGTTTGAGGCAAAGCGACCAAACCAGCGTCTTTTGCATCTTTTAGCAGTGAAGCACCAAAAACGCAACTAACCGCCGCAACTGACAAAACTAACTTTTTCATTTGTATCCTTTCGATAAAAATTATTAGGTAATGTTAGCTAAAAAAAGTTAAATTTATGTGAAGTTGCTTAAAATTTAGAAGTAAATTTTAAATTTAAATTTAATTTTAGGTAAATTTTCTCCTAAATTAAATTTACCTAAAATTTAGGGCATCTCTAAAAACCAGTTTGGCTTGATTTTTTGGAGTGTTTTTAGGAGATTTTTTTCTTAA
>DCIZ01000144.1:9393-13574 GCA_002317305.1 Campylobacter sp. UBA1713 | reverse complement strand
AGTTCCTCGAAAAACAAACAAAAAAAGCAAGCCACCAACTTCCATTAAATGGTTTTTTAGAGGTGCCCTTTACCTAAAACCACGGCAGTTTTGCCTCTTCGTCCGCTTCTCTTATCTCTTTTAGCTTAAACCACGCGATGAAATTTAGTATCACTTGTGTTATCGAGCCTATGTATAATACGGCGATAGCCGTAAAGCCGGGCGTTTGCATGTTGCCACTAGAAACGCCGACCAAAATTAAAAAAAACATCAAAACCGCCATGCCAACCATGCACCAAAAACTAAGCAAAAAGAAATTTTGGCAAGTCAAAAAGCTAAGCTCACGCACAAAATTTACATAGAAGCAAACAGCGACCACAAACAAGACAAGTGCGACAAAAAATATCGCCACTGACGGCTCAAATGACTCGGGCGAGTCAGCAGTAACAAACGGAAAAAATAGCAAAAATCCGCCAGTAAAAAAGATGCCGACAGAGTAAAAGAGACGTTTTAAAAGAGTTTTGCTTTGCGAGGCGTTTTTTATATCTACCATCGCCCAAACAAAAAAGACCAAACCGACCAAAGAAAACATGATGCCAGCAACTGGAATCGCACTTAAAAAGCCACAAACCATCGAGATGAGCCCTTTTGTGCGAGCGCCTTTGACAAGCGCTTCGTGTGCTTTTTGTGCTTCATGTGCGTTAGACCCGCCAAAAAATTCGCCCACTTTTCTTTGTGTGCTTGCATGCGTGCCGCCACTTGTGCCACTTGTGCCGCCAGCAGAAACACCAGCAAACGCACTAAAATTTGCATTTACGACGTAAATTTCCTTTGCCATCTGCCCGTCTATCACAAAGTCCACCTCGTCGCCGCTCATAACCAGTCCGTTTTTTACCGCATCGTCAGTAAAGCCATAACGCACGCCATCCTCGCCGCTAATGATGCCACTTCGTAACTCTTTGTTAAAGTCTAAAACTCTACCTTTCATCTTTTCACCTCACAAATTTCGCTCCACAAAACACTACCGCTCTATCTTATCTAGCACGCCGTTTATGAGCTTTAGCCCGCTTTCACTCGTTAGCTCGCTAGCCAAATTTACCGCTTCGCTTATGACTATCGCCTTGTCCGTTTTTGTAAATTTGAGTTCATACGCCCCAAGCCTCAAAATGGCACGATTCACGCTGCCCACTTCTGACATATTCCAGCTACCAAGAAACTGGTTACACACCGCATCTAGCTCCTCGACGTGTGCCAAAGTCCCGTTAAAAAGCGACAAACACCACTCTCTTTGGTCATTGCGAATTTTGCGCTCCTCTAACAACTCCTCGCTCGTCCCGTCTCCGCCTAGCTCATGCGCATAAAGCATCCCGATGACGCACTGCCTTACTTGATGCCTTGTTGCCATCATATCTCCTTTAAGACGTTTATCATCTCAATGACTGAGCACATCGCCTCAAAGCCTTTGTTGCCCGCTTTGCTTCCGCTTCGCTCTATGGTTTGTTCTATGTTGTTTGTTGTCAAAACGCCAAACGCAACAGGAATGCCGCTTTTTAGACTTACGCTTGCGATGCCTTTTGTCGCTTCAGCGCTTACGTAGTCAAAGTGTGGCGTGCTGCCTCGAATCACCGCACCGAGCGCACAGATGGCGTCAAAGCGCGCACTTTCTGCTAGTTTTTGCACGGTTAGCGGAATCTCAAAAGCGCCCGGCACATAGACCAAAGTCAAATTTGCCTCATCGCCGCCACTTCTTTTAAACGCATCTAGCGCGCCATCTACTAGCTCTTTTGTAAAGATGCTGTTAAAACGAGAGACGACTATGGCGACCTTTTCACTGCCGTTTAGTTTTAAACTTCCTTCGATTATTTTCATGTAAATCCTTAGTCAAAAAAATGTCTTGATCTTATTCAAATTTGGTTTAAAAGCTTATTAAAGATTTAATTAATCAAATTTGTGTTATTCTAAACAACAAGTTAGTTTAAGGAATACGCATGCACTTTATAAACGTCAGTTTCACTCACAAAAACACAGACATCTCTACGCGTGAGCGGTTGAGTTTTGGCGATGATGGTCGCAAAAAGGAGCTTTTACGGCTCATAACTTCTAGCGAAAACATAGCAGAAGCGGTGGTCGTCAGCACGTGTAACAGAGTTGAGGTTTTTGCGCTATCAGAAGATGACAAGCGTGCTTTTTCGCACATTTTTAGTGCCATCGCCTTGCTTTCTGGTGTGAGTGAAGTGGCGCATTTTGGTGCGACTTATACAGACAAAAACGCACTTTTTCACCTCTTTTGCGTGGCTAGTTCGCTAGACTCTCTTGTGGTCGGCGAAACGCAGATAGCAGGGCAGCTAAAACGAGATGTCAAATTTGCAAAAACGCTAGGTTTTTCTGGCGAGCAGACAGAGCACGCAGTGGCGTTTGCTTTTAAGTGTGCTTCAAGCGTGCGAGCGCTTTCTGGCTTTGGCAAAGGTGGCGTAAGTGTGGCGAGTGTGGCGGTTTTAAAGGCAAAGGAGATAGCTGGTTCGCTTTTTGGCGTAAAAACGCTAGTCGTGGGCGCAGGCGAGATGAGCAACCTTGTGGCAAAACACCTAAAAAGTGCGGGCGCGCAAATTTGCGTGGTGAATCGCTCATTTGAAAAGGCTAGCGTGCTGGCTGGCGAAGTGGGCGGGCGAGCTGCTTTGTGGGAGGAACTTTCAAACGAGCTAACAAAAGCCAAATTTGTTTTTTGTGCGACAAGTGCGGAAAAGCCAGTCGTTACAGATGAAAATGTAGGCGAGAGTGAAGGCGAGCGGTTTTTCTTTGACATAGCCATTCCGCGAGATGTGGCGCTCTCTAAAAGCGGCGTTGAGGTCTTTGCTGTGGACGACTTGGCGTGCGTGGTGAGCGAAAATTTGGCACTTCGAGAGGAGCAGGTGAGCGAGGCGTATGAGATAGTAAAAAGAAGTGTGGACGAATTTGTCGCGTGGCAAAATTCTCTTGTTTCGACGCCTTCCATAAAACGCCTTCGCCAAAAGGCGCGAGAGGTCGCTTTGCGTGAGTTAGAAAAAGCGGTGAAAAAGGGCTACATTCGCCACTGCGACAAGGACGAAGCAGCGCGGCTTTTGCACCAAGCGTTTAAGGCGTTTTTGCACACGCCAAGCGTGAGGCTAAAGCAGCGAAATGACAAAGAGAGTTTGGAAGCTTTGGCGTTTTTGTTTGGGCTTGATACAGAAAACGGATAGCAGAAAACGGAGAACAGGCGGGGCTACGCCTTGCGATCCCTTTTGTAAATTTAGTTTAAAGGAAAATATATGAATTTTACAAATGCAGAACGTGCGGAGGTTTTGGCAAACGCCTTGCCTTTCATACAAAAATATCGCGGTGAGATAGTCGTAGTCAAATACGGCGGCAACGCCATGACAAACGAAGAGCTAAAGTTAGGCGTGATGGAAGACATAGTCCTTTTACACTGCATAGGCGTTCATGTCGTTTTGGTGCATGGTGGCGGTCCTGAGATAACACAGCTTTTAACAGCACTGGGCAAAAAAAGTGAATTTGTAGATGGACTTAGGGTTACAGACAAAGAGAGTGTTGAGGTGGTAACGATGGCGTTAGCGGGAAAAGTAAACAAGTCGCTTGTGAATTTGCTAACGCAAAAGGGCGGCAATGCAGTCGGGCTTTGTGGCATAGATGGCTCGCTCATAGAGGCGCGCGTAAAAGACGAGAGGCTGGGCTTTGTCGGCGAGATAACGCGTGTAAATGAAAAGGTGGTAAAAGACCTGCTAAACAACGGCTACATTCCTGTCATCTCCACAGTGGCACGTGGCGAAAATGGCGAGACTTTTAATGTAAACGGCGACACAGCAGCGGCTTTTGTAGCAGGTGCGCTAAACGCTAGACGGCTGGTGATGATGACAGACATTTCTGGCGTTTTGAGAGATAAAAACGACCCGACTTCGCTCATTTGCGAGACAGACCTAGCGGGCGCACGCAAGCTCATAGAGAGTGGCGTAGTTCAGGGCGGAATGATCCCGAAAGTCCAGTGTTGCATAGACGCCATCGAAGCGGGCGTGCAAAATGTCGTCATTTTGGACGGACGTGTAAAACACAGCATCTTGCTCGAGCTACTGACAAACGAAGGCATCGGCACGCTTGTAAGGGGCGTAGCGAAGTGAATACGGAATGCAGAATGCGGAGTGATTCATGGGGTCGCAGGGGCGAAAGCC
>DCIZ01000144.1:9152-9312 GCA_002317305.1 Campylobacter sp. UBA1713 | reverse complement strand
AATAAAAAGCGTTAGCTTTTTACCTGTCGGAATAATGAGTGTGGAATACAGAAGCGAAATTTAAAAAAATTTGCTTTTAGAGATGCTCTTAAGGGCATCTCTAAAAACTACTTAACTAAATTTGGTGGCTTGCTTTTTCGTTTGTTTTTGCATATTTTTA
>DCIZ01000144.1:0-9089 GCA_002317305.1 Campylobacter sp. UBA1713 | reverse complement strand
AAACACTCCGAAAAATCAAGCCAAACTAGTTTTTAGAGATGCCCTTAATAGATTCTCGAGAGTTGAAGTTTTGCACTTCGCGTCAAAAAATTTTCACAAAACCAAATTTAAAGGCAAAATTTGAATACCATAGATTTTAGCAAAAAACCGACATTTTTAGCACCTCTTGCTGGGCTTAGCGACTTGCCACTTCGCACTCTTGTAAAGCGTTTTGGCTGCGATGTAACCACCAGCGAGATGATAAGCGCAAACGCACTCGTTTATGAGGCGCAAAAGAGCTACAAAATGCTAGAAAAGTCGCCATTTGAGTCGCCCTACATAGTCCAGTTAAGCGGCGAAAAGCCCGAAGCGGTGAGGCGAGCGGTAGAAATTTTAAACGATATAGAAGGCATCGATGGCATCGACCTTAACTGTGGTTGTCCCGTGCCAAAAGTGGTAAAACAAGGCGCTGGCGCGGCACTTTTGCTAGAGCCAAAGCGACTTTGCGAAATAGTAGAAACTGTCAAAAAAACATCAAACAAACGCTACACTTCGGTCAAAATGCGGCTAGGTTTTACGCAAAAAGATGCTTTCAAATTTGCCTTTGACATAGAAAATGCTGGTGCTGACTACATCTGTGTTCACGGCAGGACGAGGGCAGAGGGCTACAGCGGCGTGGCGGACTACGAGGCGGTGGCGCGTGTAAAAGCGAGTGTAAAAATTCCCGTCATTGCAAACGGCGACATAGACGAGGGTAACTTTTTGCACGTTTTGGAGATTACGGGCGCTGATGGTGTCATGATAGGACGTGGAGCGGTGGGAAAGCCGTGGGTTTTTGCCGAGCTAAAAGGCGTGGCGGTGGCGGACAAGGCGGGCGTGGTGGCAGAGCATTTGGCGATGATGGGCGAGGTTTATGGCGAGCGAGCGACTGGACTTTTTCGGAAACATTTGCATGAGTATTCAAAAGGGCTTGTTGGGGCTAGCGAATTTCGCCAAAAGGTAAATTTTGAAAATGACTTTGAGGCGATGCGTAGGCTTGTGGAGGATTTTTTTCGCGATAAATTTTGACGGCGTTGGCGTAAAAAAGTCAAATTTACAAAAAAGCAAATTTTCACAAATTCAGTTTTCCGTATTCTGTTGTCCGAATGGGGTCGCAGGGGGCTGTATGCAAAATACAAAAAGCAGAATTTTGTAAAATTCTAAAACCAAATTTAAAAAAAAGGAGTAACATGACAAAAGTTTTTGTTGATGGAAGTAGTGGAACGACTGGGCTTCGCATATTTGAGCGGTTGCAAAGCCGCAAGGACATAGAATTTTTGACGCTTTCAGAGGAGCGCAGAAAAGACACAAACGCACGAAAAGATGCACTAAACAGTGCCGATGTCGCCATCCTTTGTTTGCCTGACTTGGCGGCGGTCGAGGCGGTAAGTCTAGTAGAAAACGCTAGCACGGCACTCATAGACACTTCGACTGCTCACAGAACAAACGCTTCGTGGGTTTATGGTTTTAGCGAGCTTGGGCTAAAAAGCCGCATCGCCGCTTCAAAACGTGTGGCAAATCCAGGCTGCCATGCAAGTGGCTTTGTGGCACTGATTTCACCGCTGGTGAAAAGCGGCATTTTAGACGCAAATTCGCTTTTGAGCTGTTTTTCGCTTACGGGCTACACGGGCGGCGGAAAGGCGATGATAGCTGAGTATGAGAGTGCTTTGGGCGAGGCGACTTTTAAGGAGATGTCAAATTTGCCTTTGCCGCTTGCTTCGCCTAGAGTTTATGCGTTAGCGCAGTCTCACAAGCACATTCCAGAGATGAAAAAAGTGTGCGGGCTTTTTCACGCGCCACTTTTTTTTCCAGCGGTCGCGCCATTTGCGTGCGGAATGGAGGTGTGCGTGGGGCTTTTTGGCGAGCAGGTAAAAGGCGGCGTAAAGGCGGTAAGCGAGTGTTTGGCGGAGTTTTACGGCGATGGCGGCGTGGTGCGTTTTGTAAAGAGTGAGCAGAATTTTTTAAGCGCAAATGAATTTGGCGGAAGCGATGCAATGCAAATTTGCGTTTTTGGGAGCGATGAGCGAATGAGTTTGGTCGCAAGATTTGACAATCTAGGCAAGGGAGCGAGTGGCGCGGCGGTGCAAAACCTAAATATACTCACAGGAGTCGATGAGACGACTGGGCTAAATTTATAACGGAGTGAAAAATGAGAGAGATAACAGGTGGCGTCTGTGCGGCGCGTGGGTTTAGGGCTGGTGGCGTGAGTTGTGGCATAAAAAATGGTAGCACAAAAAAAGACCTAGCACTCGTGGTGAGTGATGTAGTAGCAAACACGGCGGCAGTTTACACGCAAAATTTGGTTTTTGGTGCGCCCATAAAAGTTACGAGGGCAAATTTGGCTAAAAGCGGTGGCAAGGCGAGGGCGTTTTTGTGCAACAGTGGCAATGCAAACACATGCAACGAGGACGGCGAGGCGGTGGCAAACCGCATGTGTGAGCTAGCGGCGGCGGAGTTGGGCGTGAGTGCTAGCGAGATAGTGGTAGCGTCTACGGGCGTAATAGGGCAAAAGCTAGACGTTTCAAGAGTAGAAAGAGGCATCGCACCGCTCGTGGCTGGTTTGAGTGCTAGCGGAAGTGAGGAGGCAGCTGTCGCCATCATGACGACAGATTTGGCACAAAAGACGGTGGCGGTGGAGTTTGAAGTGGGCGGTAAGGTTTGTAAAATGGGCGGCATCGCAAAAGGTAGCGGAATGATTCACCCAAACATGGCGACTATGCTTTGTTTTGTAACGACCGACTGCGCAGTGAGTGTGGAGGCTTTGGAGGTGGCGCTGAAAGAGGCGACAGATGTGAGCTTTAACATGGTAAGCGTAGACGGCGACACATCTACAAACGACATGGCGAGTGTGATGGCAAACGGCTTGGCGGGCAACAGTGAAGTGGCGGTGGGGACGAGTGAGTTTGTGGTTTTTGTGGAGGCGCTTAAATTTGTCTTGACGGATTTGGCGAAAAAGATAGCAAAAGATGGCGAAGGTGCGACAAAGCTGCTAGAGTGTGTGGTGAGTGGGGCATCTAGCGAAGAAGTGGCGAAAAAAGTGGCAAAAAGCGTGGTCTGTTCTAGCCTTGTAAAGACGGCGATGTTTGGTAGCGATGCAAACTGGGGGCGAGTGCTGTGTGCCATAGGCTACGCGGGCGTGGGCGTGGACGTGAGCGGCGTGGGGGTGTGGTTCGTCTCTCCTGCTGGCGAGGTGGTGGTGTGCGAAAATGGTGCGGGCGTGGCGTTTAGCGAGGAGGTGGCAAAGAGGGTGTTAAGCGAGAGTGAGGTGCAAATTTGCGTAAGTTTGAAAGATGGCACGGGCGAGGCGAGGGCGTGGGGGTGCGATCTTAGCTACGAATATGTAAAGATAAACGGGGACTATAGGAGCTGAGTGCGGAAAACGTTCATATATCGTTAATTGGAAAGATTGCGGAGAGAATAAATATTATCTTATTGAGATATAAATATTCGGAACGTTTGCATCTCTTGCGAATGACGGCGTTTTGTTTGCAAATGGTATCAAAACAAATTTGGGTAACAAGCGAGTATATTATCTAAAAAGGAAAAAAATGTATAGAAAAGAGTTTGAGTTTAAGGTTTTGAACGGCAAAAACATGCCGAATTTTTTTCTTTTTTTTGGCGATGATAAATTTGGCGTGGATTTTTTTTCGAGTCAATTTTGCGAGAAGATCGGGTGCGACAATGCTTTGAGGCTCTATTTTGAGGAGTGGGATTTTGAGCTGGCACTTCGGCATTTAGGCGATGCGGGGCTTTTTGGCGACCAAAATTTGCTACGTGCTAAATTTGACTCAAAACCAAATTTTAAAGAGCTCGGCGAGCTGGTGAAAATTTGCCAAAAAGAGAAAAATAATTTTTTTATTTGCGAAATTTATGCTTCACTCTCGGCAAAAGAGATAGAAAAAGATGTTAAAGGTGTTTTTGGCGAAAATTTTTTGCGTAGTTTCTCACCAAACAACATTGGCGAGGCGGTTGAACTCCTTTCGCTTGTCGCAAAAAAACAAGGCATCAAGGCACAAAATGCGGCACTTGAAAGAATTTTTCGCTTGCAAAATGATGACCTTTTTTTGAGTGTAGCAGAGCTGAACAAAGTGGCAAAGTTGCGTGGCGAGGTGGAAATTCGTGGTGTAGAGGAGCTTGTTTTTTCTCAAAATATCATAACTTTCGAGCAGTTTTTTTCAAATTTGATAAAAGAAGTGAATTTTTCGCCGGCGGATTTGGAATTTTTGGATGAACAAAAGAGTGAAGTGGCTGTTTTGAAGCGGCTTTTTGGCGAGTTTTACCGTCTTTTTTTGGTAAATACAGAGGCGAGGCTAAACGGCGTGGTGGATTTTCGGGCGCTTTTGGGTTATGAGCCGCCGCAGTTTGTCAAAAATGAGCTTTTGCAAAACGCAAAACGCTTTGTGGTGGCGGACTTTTTGCGAATTTTTGTGGCGTTAAACGAGGCGGAGTTTGACTATTTGCGTGGTGAGTTTAACCTGCTGGCGTTTATGTTGGAGTTTAAGGGGGCACTTCGGCGGTGAGTGCGTGCGGAAAACTGAAAACTGAAAACTGAAAACGGAGTGTGGAGTTTGCGATTCTCGTGAATCGACAAACAAATTTACGAAAAAGTGAATTTTTTAAATTCTGTTTTCTGTTTTCTGTTTTCCGCATTCCGTTTTCCGCATTCTTCTTTCCGTTTTCCGTTAACGCCGTCATTCTGAGGGAGGCGAAGCCGACCGAAGAATCCCCCGCCTGGTGAGCGAGTAGAATCGTAAAATTCACGAAAAAGCAAATTTGACTTTTGATTTGCTTAAAATGCGGCAGGATTCTTTGCTAACCCTTACGAATGACGGCGGGCTGTTTTAGCTTTTTTTGACACTTGTCGAATTTTGTTTTTCAAAGATAGCATTTTAAAAATACCAAACTTCAAATTTACCAAAACTTTTAGTAAAATTTAGCACTTTTTAAGATATATTTTTATATAATGAAAAATTGTGTTTTCAAAGCAAATTTAAAACACAAAAATCCTTGCTTGCCAACGCAAGCTATATATCCACAAGGAGAAAACATGAAGCATTATGAGGTTCTTTTCATCGTTAAGCCTACGCTTACAGACGAAGAGGTAGTCGCGAAGTTAGAATTCGTAAAAGATGTCATCACGAAAAACGGCGGTGAGATCGCAAAAGTCCAAGAGATGGGCGCACGAAAACTCGCTTACAAAATCGACAAATATGAGCGCGGTGTATATTTTGTCATCTACTTTACAGCGCCAGCAGAGCTCATCGCCGAGCTGACACGAAATTTGCGAATTACAGAAGATATCATTCGATTCATCACTGTAAAGTATGAGAGCAAACAAGAAGTAAACGCGTGGGAGAAGCTAGTAAAAGGGCTAAAACTCTACTCAGCACGCAAAGAGCGAGCGCCACGAGCGCCAGCATCAGCGGCACCAGAGAGTGATCTAGCACAAGAGTTTAACGCAGAGTAACGCCAAGCGAGTAGCAAAAAGAGCGACAAAGGAGTTAAAAAATGTTTAATAAAGTAGTTTTGATCGGAAATTTGACACGAGACGTTGAGTTGCGCTACCTCCAAAACGGCAGTGGTGCGGTGGCGAAGTGTGGCATCGCGGTCAGTAGGCGTTTTACAGGTGCGGATGGTCAGAGAAAAGAGGAGACGTGCTTTATTGACATTGACTTTTTTGGTAGAAATGCGGAAGTCGCTAACCAATACTTGCACAAAGGGAGCAAACTTCTCGTAGAGGGGCGTTTGAAATTTGACCAGTGGAATGACCAAAATGGGCAACCACGTAGCAAACACAGCATCGTTGTAGATAGCTTTGAGATGCTCGACCCGAATCCAAATTCGACATTTTCACAAGGTTATGGCGGCGGTTCTGCTGGTTCTGCTGGTTCTGCTGGTGGTGGTTATGGCAGTGCTGGTGGTTACGGCAGTGCTGGTGGTTATGGTAGCGGTTCGGCGGGCAGTGCAAATTCAGGTGGCTACGGCGGTGGCTATGACAAAGGTGGTTACGGCGGTGGCAGTGGCACTGGCGGTAGCTACGGTGGCGGTTCGGCGGGCGGACGAGGTGGTTACGGTGGCGGTTACGGCAGTGCTGGTGGCAGTGCTGGCGGTGGCACTGGCGGTAGCTACGGCGGTGGCGGTTCGGCGGGCGGTGCAAATTCTGGTGGTTACGGCGAAAGTGCTGGCGGACGAGGTGGCTACGGCGGTGGTGCTGGCGGTGGCGGTAGCTACGGTGGCGGTGCTGGTAATTATGGTGGCGGTTCTGCTGGCGGTTACCAAAAACAAGCTACGCCACAAAATATGCAGCAAAACGCACCACAAAAGCAGGCATATCAAGCACCAAAGTTGCCAGAAGTTGATGTTGATGCAGACAAATATGAAGAAGATGAGTCTGTTCCGTTTTAGTAAAATTTTTTAAAAGGTTAAGAAAATGGCTGAAAAGAGAAAATATAGCAAAAAATATTGCAAATATACAGAGGTTAAGGCTGAATTTATCGACTACAAAGATATTTCGATGTTGCGTTACTGCTTGTCAGAGCGTTTTAAGATCATGCCACGAAGACTTACTGGCACTAGTAAAAAATACCAGGAGATGGTCGAAAAAGCCATCAAAAGAGCGCGTGCGGTGGCGTTGATTCCTTATATTGTTGATCGTAAAAACGTGGTGCTAAATCCTTTTTCAGATCTAAAAGAGACGATCGCTTAGTTGAGTGATTTGGCAAGAGTTCAAAAGGGCGCGAACAAGTGCCGTCATTTTTAGGAAAGCGTAAGCCAACCGAAGAATTTCCTGTCTTTTGAGCGAGTAGAATCGTTAAATTTACAAAACGCCAAAACAGACCGCCGTCATTCTGATGGTGGCTTTGCCACCCGAAGAATCCCATGAAATTTGAGGGAAAAGAATCTTCGAAATTTGCTTTTTGTTAAATTTGACGTTTTCAGCCCTTGCCAGGCAGGGGATTCTTCGGTCGGCTTTGCTCCCTCAGAATGACGGTGGTAACGGAAAACGGACAGTAGAGAGTAGAAAACGGAATTTAAAAAATTCGCTTTTGTTTAAATTTTACGTTTTCAGCCCTTGCCAGGTAGGGGATTCTTCGGTCGGCTTTGCTCTCTTGCGAATGGCGTTGTACTTGCGTTTTGCATTTTGCTACTTTTTTTTGCATTTTGCTAAATTTGGTGAGAATTAAAAAAAGCACGAAACAGAATGCTGTTTTACTAAATTTGGTGCGAATTCAAAAAGCACGAAAATAAAAACTGGTTTTTAGAGGCGCCCTTAAACCTTTCTTTGACCTCATGAATCATTTAGTTTTCAGTTTTCCGCTTTCAGTTTTTTGTTTTCCGAAAAAGGCTAAAATAGTGCAAAAGATAACTTACATATTTAAAAGCCAAAAGTTATATGGCTACATGCAAGGCGAAAATTTGTTTTTGTTCGATGAGAACAACAATGAAATTTTGGCAAATGAAAAATGGGACGAGATGTTTGACATATTGCCAGAGGGAATCGACCTGCAAATAATGCTAAATTCTTACAATATTCAAAATAGCAAAAAAGAGCTTTTTATCTATCTAAAAAATCCCATAGGCGACTACTATTTTTCGCAAAGTAGAAAACATCGAGATGCAATATTGCTTTCTGACAAGATAAAAAAGAGCGATGAAATTTTACAAATTTTGGACTGCGATATAAAAATAGGAAATTTAAGACTCTATCCAAACTCTGAAATTTCAGCTAAACATAACGAAATTCAACAGCTTTCAATAAGCGGATATCAGCACAAACTTCAAGTCGGAGTGTTTAATAACGAAATTCAAGAGAGTTATAGCAATTTTATCTTAAAACCAATAAGCCCAAATTTGCCACTTTTGGCACTAAATGAGCATTTGCATACAAAATTTATGAGCGAATTTGGCTTTGAGACGCCATTTAGTGGCATAATTTACGATGAAAAAATGCATGATTTTCACTACATTATTAAAAGATTTGACATAAATGATAATGGTAGCAAAAATTCACAAATTTCGCTAAATGCTTTGATGCGAAGTAGCGACAAATATGAAGGCACGATGGAACAAATTTCAAAATTTCTCAGCCAAAGATTAGGCAAAAACGAGAGTGTTAAATTTGTAAAATACATCTATGCTAACGCCTTGCTTTACAACTCGGATCTACACAAAAAAAATATAAGTTTTATCGTAAAAGATGGCAGTTTGAAGTTAAGCCCAGCATATGATGTGATAAATTTGTATCCGCTAAAAGGTTATAGTAACAACCAAACGCACTTAAAAATCGCAGGTAAAAACAACAAAATATTAGCTGGTGATTTTGATGGCGTGGCTAGGAATTTTGGGCTTAATGTGGAGGAAAATAGGGAAAATTTGCGAGAAATTTTTCAAATTTACAAAGAAAAGTATCCGGTTTATTTGGCACAACTAACACAAAAATTCGACAAAAGCCTAACCGAAGCACTAAAAAGAAAACTTACGCAGTCGTATGAGATGAATTTAAAAAATGCAAAGGTTGGAGATTAGACCTGTTTTATAACTTTAGGGCATCTCTAAAAAACCATTTAAGTAAATTTGGTGGCTTGCTTTTAAAGAAACATCGGCTAACGCCGAGCGCTTCGCTTGTTTTGCGTTTGTTTTTCAAGGAACTTCGTTTGAGCTTTTTTGCCTTAAAACTCGTTACATACGTCAGTATGCTTCTCGTTTTAAAACAAAAAAATCCCTAAAAACACTCCGCAAAAATCAAGCCAAAATGTTTTTTAGAGATGCCCTCAAATTTACGAGCGTTGTTTAAAAGAGAAAATTTTAGTGGAATTTTTAGAAAAACACAAAGGAGAGATAATGGACGCACTTGATTATGTTGCGGGGGTAAACTACTGGGAAAACAAGATGAAAGCGCTGGAGTTGGAAAAAGAGGCAGACGGCAAGCTAGAGTGGCTAAAAGGGCACGAAGAGGGGCTGGTGGAAGGGCTTTCAAAAGGAATGGAAGTGGGGCTGGCTGAAGGGCGAGAAGTGGGGCTGGCGGAAGGCATAGAGCAAGGGCTTTCACAAGGGCGAGAGGCAGGTCTAGC
>DCIZ01000003.1:5790-7284 GCA_002317305.1 Campylobacter sp. UBA1713 | reverse complement strand
AGGAAACATTTTTGCTTTGCAAAAAGCGCTTCGCTTGTTTTACAGGAAACATTTTTGCTTTGCAAAAAGCGCTTCGCTTGTTTTAGAGGAAACATTTTTGCTTTGCAAAAAGCGCTTCGCTTGTTTTACAGGAACTTCGTTTGACGATTCTACTCGCTCACCATGCAGGGGATTCTTCGGTCGGCTTACGGCTTCCCTTGCGAATGACGGCTTCGCACTGCTTTTTTGAGTTTGGCTTTTTATTTGCTAGAAATTTGTAACCTATACTATATATTTTAGAAACTAATTTACAAAACATTACAAATTTAACCGAAATTTCAGCTTAGAATTTACTTTTTTTGCTATAATACCACCAATGTTTTACTAATTTCACCGAAAGGTAAAAAAATGTCTAAATTTGAAAAAGCCACTTTTGCAGTGGTTTTAGCTTCAAGCGTCGCTAGTTTGGCGAGCGCAAAAGATGGGCCGTTTTTGGGCACATTTGGCGGATATGACCTTAGTTCGAGGATGGTCGAAAACTACTACGGGGAGGATTTTGAGCTAAGAGACAAGGCATTTAGCATCGGCATAAAAGGTGGCTACGACGCTGGAATTTCGCGCTTTTATGCGAGTTACTTTTACAGCAGTGGTGCTAGCTACGAGAAAAAAGATAGAGGTGGCGGGCACGAGGACGAGGTCTACAGAGTGGATGCCAAAGGGACGGAGCGCTTTTTGTGGGAGGGGCACAAAGTGGCGGTGGGCTATGAGGCGAGAGTGGCGGTGGCGTATGACTTTAAGGTGGTTGCGGGGGCGAAATTTGGCGTGGCGTTTTTAAATGTCGAAAATGTTTACTCACGTTTGGACGACTACTACTACAAAAAGAGTGGCGACTACGCAAAGACGGAGGTCGGCAGGACGGGCTACAAGGCTGTTACGACTAGCTTTTTGGTGGGGGTAAATGTGGGCGTTTCGTATGGTTTTGGAGATGGGCATGCTATGGATGTGGGCGTGCGTTATGAGCGGACGTTTTCGCCATATTCGTATTTTGACAAAGAGGGTAAAAAGCGAGAGACTACATGGTTTTCATCGCCTATGCAAAATGTGGGCGTGTATGTGGGGTATTCGTTTAAATTTTAGGCGATTCGGAGTGCGGAGTGCGGAGTGCGGAGTGCGGAGTGCAGAGTGCAGAGTGCGGATTTTGCTATTCTACAGAATCGTCAAATTTGCGAAAAAGCGAATTTTACAAATTTCGTTTTCTGTTATCCACACTCCGAATGGGGTCGCAGGGGCGGTAGCCCCCGTCCTCCACCTCCGCCAAAACTTTCTTTGAGCTTTAGCGAAAAGAGAGTTTTGGCGGAGGCTCAAAAAAAGCGTTAGCTTTTTACCAAAATTTGCTTTTTCGTTAAATTTGACGATTCTGCTCGCTCAAAAGGCGGGGGATTATTCGGTCGGCTTTGCATCCCTTTTTGCGAAAAGAGAATTTATACAAATTCCGTTTTCCGTTTTCCGATAGGT
>DCIZ01000003.1:0-5769 GCA_002317305.1 Campylobacter sp. UBA1713 | reverse complement strand
CTAACGCTTTTTTGTAGTCCCTTGCCACCGATTTTTTCGCTAAAAGCTCAAAAATCGGTGGCAAGGGACAGGCGGGCGGAGGATGTCGCCCCTGCGACCCCGTTTGTCGCTTCGCTCGAAAGAAAACGTGGCGATGGGCGGAGGATGTCGCCCCTGCGACCCCGTTTGTCGCTTCGCTTATTTGTAGATTCTACTCGCCACTACTCTCCACTCACCACTAACCACTCCAACCCCTCAACTCTCCACAAAGAGCTTGTTTGCTAGAATCTGCCCTTTTGCTTCGTCTTGTTTTAGGCTTTTGTAAATTTCGTTGTAGCGATCTTCGAAAAATTCGTGCGAATTTAGTAGCTTTTCGCCCTCACTAAGCACCACTTTTTCGTAACTTCCATCGCTTTTTAACAAAAACGCCAGTGCGTTGTCCGCTAACTGAATTTTCAGAATTTCGCGCAGTTTTTCAGATAGTTTTTCATCATGCACAGGTGTCATGAGCTCCAAACGCCTCTCCAAATTTCGCGGCATCCAGTCGGCACTTGCTATGTAGTATTGTGGCGTGGCGTGCGCAAAAAACAAAATCCGCGCGTGTTCTAGGTATTTTCCCACGATGCTTCTTACGCGAATGTTTTCGCTTAGCCCCTTTACGCCCGGACGCAAACAGCAAATTCCACGCACTATTAGGTCTATTTGGACACCTTTTTTGCTCGCATCATACAAAGCGCGAATCATCTCTTCATCTACAAGCGCGTTCATCTTTGCGACTATCCGCCCTTCGCTGCCAAATTTGGCTTCGTTTGAGATCATCGCTAAAAGCCTCTCTTTTATCTGCATCGGCGACATAGAGAGAGACTCTAGGCGCCTGTTTTTGCTGTAGCCACTCAAAATGTGAAAAAAAGTCGTGGTGTCTTTTGCAAATTCGCTTCGGCTAGAAAAGTAGCTAATGTCCGTGTAAATTTTCGCGCTGCTGCCGTTGTAGTTGCCGGTGGCTAGGTGCATGTAGAAATTTAGCTTGTCGCCCACTTGGCGAATCACTTGGCTGACTTTTGCATGCACCTTAAACCCCGTGATGCCATAGACTACGTGTGCGCCGGCGTTTTCTAGCGCTTTTGCCCAGTGGAGGTTGTTCTCTTCGTCAAAGCGTGCTTTTAGCTCCACCATGACAGTTACTTGCTTGCCTTCGCTAGCAGCGTCTACTAGTGCTTTTATGAGCTCGCTGTTTTTTTCTACGCGGTAAAGCGTCATGCGAATGGAGACGACTTTTGGGTCTTTTGCTGCTTCTTTTATGAATTTTGTAACCGGATCAAAGCTCTCATATGGGTGAAAGATGAGCACGTCGCCCTTGTCTATAACGCCAAAAACACTCTCACGCTCGCTAAACGGCGGCAATGTTTTTGGCGTGTATGTGGGGTAAGCCAAATTTGCAAAAGCTTTGTCGCCCACTATTTGCCAAAGTGCGCCGAGTGTCAAAGGGACGTTGTAGCGGTAGATGTCGCCTTCGTTTATGTTTAGGTGCGCGACCAAAAAGCCCACTAGCTCTTCGTTTGCGTCTGCTTCGACTTGTAGGCGGACAAAAGCGCCTTTTCGGCGGAGCTTTAGCCCCTGTTCTAAGATGAGCATAAAGTCGTCAGCTTCTTCTTCTTCTATGACCATGTCGGCGTTTCTGGTTACGCGAAAAGATGCGGCGCTTAGGAGCTTGTAGCCCGGAAATATCTCCTCAGCGTGGCGTTCTACTATGCTCTCTATGGGGACGTAGATGCCCTCTCCGGCGTGGTAAAAACGTGGCAAAACGCGGCTAATGCGCACCATAGCAAATTTGCAAATCTCTTCATGTTCGGTGTCTGTTAGCTTCATCACGAGCCCGAAACTGAGGTTATTTAGTGGCGGAAAAGGGTGCGTGGAGTCGATGGCGATGGGAACGATGATGGGCAGAATGTTTGAGAAAAAAAACTCATCTGCCTTTGCACGAAACTGCGCGTTTAGCTCGTTGTAACTGAGAATTTTAAGCCCCTTTTTTGCGAGTGCTGTGGTGGTGAGCTGGTAGTGGCGTTCTAGCTCTTTTTGCTCCTCTTTGAATTTTTGGCGACAAAGGCGGAGCTGCTCGGCGGGCGTGAGTTCGCCTGTTTTGCTAGGCGTGATGCCAGCAGCCAGTAGCTGCATGAGTCCTGCCATGCGAATCATGTAAAATTCGTCTAAATTTGTGCAGTAGATGGCGATGAATTTTAGCTTTTCTAGTAGTGGAATGTCGCGTTCGCACTGTTTTAGGACGCGTGTGTTAAACTCGCACCAAGAGAGTTCGCGGTTTATGAATTTTTCCATTTTTTGCTCCTTGTTAAATTTGGTTTTTGCGTGCGGAGTGCAAATCTTAAAATTCACATCTTACCTAAATTTTCGTTAAAATTTACTTTATTATAAGATTCTTTAAGGTAGAATCTACAAATTTAACTAAAGGATATTTTATGAGAGTTACAAAACGGGCTTTGACGTTTGAAGATGTGCTTTTGGTGCCGCAGTATTCGCAAGTTTTGCCAAAGGAGGTAAGCGTAAAGAGCAAATTTAGCCGAAACATAGAGTTAAACATTCCGCTTGTGAGTGCGGCGATGGACACGGTTACTGAGTACCGAACAGCCATTATGATGGCGCGGCTGGGCGGCATCGGAGTCATTCACAAAAACATGGACATAGAGAGTCAAGTAAAACAGATAAAACGTGTAAAAAAGAGTGAAAGCGGCGTTATAATAGACCCCATCGCCGTTAAAAAAGAGGCGAAGATTAGTGAAGCGATGCTTTTAATGAACGAATACCACATCTCGGGCGTGCCGGTAATAGACGATGCGGGCGTTTTGGTGGGCATTTTGACAAATCGCGATCTTCGTTTTGAGAGTGATTTTTCAAAGAGTGTCGGTAGCGTGATGACGAGTTCAAATTTGATAACGGCAAAAAAAGGCTGCACGCTTGAAGACGCTGAACATATATTTTCTACAAACAAAGTCGAAAAACTTCCCATAATAGACGAGAACGGCGTTTTGTGCGGGCTCATCACCATCAAAGACCTAAAAAAGAAAAGAGAATATCCAGAAGCAAACAAAGACAAATTTGGCAGGCTTAGAGTGGCAGCAGCCATAGGTGCTGGGCAGACAGAGCGAGCGGTGGCGTTAGTGGCAGCGGGTGCGGATGCGCTAGTGATGGACTCGGCACACGGGCACTCAAAAGGCATCATTGACACGCTAAAAGAGATAAAATCTCTCGGGCTTGAAGCGGACATCGTGGTAGGAAACGTGGCAAATCCAGCAGCGGTGGCTGACCTAATAAAAGCAGGTGCGGACGCGGTAAAGGTAGGCATAGGACCAGGCTCTATCTGCACCACTCGCATAGTAAGCGGCGTGGGCGTTCCGCAGATAACTGCCATAGATGACTGTGTAAAAGCAGCGTTTGGTAGCGGCGTGCCTATAATAGCAGATGGCGGCATAAAATATTCGGGCGACGTGGCAAAGGCGCTTGCGGTGGGGGCATCTAGCGTTATGATAGGCTCGATGTTTGCAGGGTGCGACGAAAGTCCGGGCGAGCTGGTAACGTTTCAAGGGCGCCAATACAAAAGCTACCGCGGCATGGGCTCAATAGGCGCTATGACAAGGGGGAGTTCTGACCGCTACTTTCAGGAGGGCACAGCACAGGACAAGCTAGTTCCAGAGGGCATCGAGGGGCGTGTGCCGTATGCGGGAAGCATTAGAAGTGTGATTCACCAGCTAATAGGCGGTTTGCGTAGCTCGATGGGCTACTGTGGAAGTGCGAGTTTGGACGAATTTGTGGAGAGGGCTGAATTTGTAGAGATAACAGCAGCGGGGCTAAAAGAGAGCCATGCGCATGACATTATCATAACAAGAGAAGCGCCGAACTATAGGATAAACTAGGACGTTTCGGAGTGCGTTCGGAATGCGGAATGCGTTCGGAAAACGGAAAACGGAGTGCGGATTTTGCAATTCTACAGAATCGTCAAACCAACGCCGTCATTCTGAGGGAGGCGTAAGCCGACCGAAGAATCCCCCGCCTTTTGAGCGAGTAGAATCTTTAAATTTTAGAAAAAGCGAATTTACACAAATTCCGTTTTCTGTTTTCCGAACTCCGTTTTCCGTAAGCCGACCGAAGAATCCCCCGCCTGGCAAGGGCGGAAAAAGTCAAATTTGCTTTTTCGTGAATTTTTAAGATTCTACTCGCTTAAATTTCAGGGGATTCTTCGGGCTTTCGCCCTCAGAATGACGGCTTCGCACCTGCGTTTCGCATTTTTGTGAATTTCTCCCTTGAAAGGCGGGGGATTCTTCGGTCGGCAAAAGCCGCCCTCAGAATGACGGCTTCGCACCTGCGTTTCGCATTTTTGTGAATTTCTCCCCGTATGGCTAGGGCAGAATAAGTTAAATTTAACAAAAAGCAAATTTTACAAATTCCGTTTTCTGCTTTCCGCATTCCGTTTCGCACTGCTTTTTTGCGAATTTTATGATTAAAAAAAACAAAAGTAAAAAGATGAAAAAAATAATAAAAGCAAATTTAACCTCACTAGATTCTGTTGTAAAACTCTTGCCAAAGAGTGGCGTGGTGATTCTAAAAGGCGACCTAGCTAGCGGTAAAACCACGCTGGTAAAGGCGTTTGTGGAGGCGTGTGGCATAGACGACGAGGTGAGTAGCCCGACCTTTTCGCTCATGCACTGCTACGGTGGGCGTGTTTGGCACTACGATCTCTACCGCGCTGGCGTGGAGGGAATTTTAAAAAACGGGCTTTTTGAGAATCTTTTTGAAGATGGCGTGCACTTTGTGGAGTGGGGCGACGAGGCACTAAAAGAGGCACTGGCTAAATTTGGCATAAGCGTTTCTGAAGTGAAAATTTCACAAAGCGAAGATGTGCGTGAGTATGAACTGGATATATAAAAAAGGCAAAATATGCAAAGAGAAATTCACACATTACAAGCACAAAATTTACAAAAGACCATAAAGCGAACAAACATCATAAAGTCCGTTAGCCTAGACGTAAAAAGTGGCGAAGTCGTGGGGCTTTTGGGACCAAATGGGGCGGGCAAAACCACTTCGTTTTATATGATTTGCGGGCTCATCTCGCCAAGCGGCGGCAACGTCTTTTTGGACGGACGGGACGTAACAAGCATGCCACTTCACAAGCGGGCAAAGGCGGGCATCGGGTATTTGCCGCAGGAGAGTAGCATTTTTAAAGATTTAAGCGTAGAGGAGAATTTGGCACTTGCGGCGGAGATTTTTTATAAAAACAAAAAAGAAGCGCGCGAGCACGTGGAGGAGATGCTAGGGCTTTTAAACATCACTCACATAAAAGACCGAAAAGGCGTTAGCCTAAGTGGCGGCGAAAGGCGGCGTTGTGAGATAGCAAGAAGTCTTGTCATAAAACCAAATTTTTTGCTACTTGATGAGCCGTTTGCGGGTGTAGATCCCATCGCTGTTGCTGACATTCAGCACATAGTAAGAGACCTAAGAGAGCTTGGCATCGGCGTGCTCATCACCGACCACAACGTCCGTGAGACACTTGCCATCTGCGACAGGGCATTTGTCATAAAAAGCGGCGAACTTTTGGCAAGCGGGACGGCAAACGAAGTGGCAAATAACCGCCTCGTGAGGACGCACTATTTGGGCGAGGAGTTTAGGCTTTTGGACTAAATGCGTTCAGAATGCGGAGTGCGGAGTGCATTCGGAAAACGGAAAACGGAGTGCGGAATTCTCAAAATGCGAAAAAGGTCGTGTAACGCCGTCATTCTGAGGGAG
>DCIZ01000026.1:7744-9577 GCA_002317305.1 Campylobacter sp. UBA1713 | reverse complement strand
CGGATTTTGCGATTCTACAGAATCGTCAAATCAACGCCGTCATTCTGAGGGAGGCAAAGCCGACCGAAGAATCCCCTGCCTGGCAAGGGTGTAAAAAGTCAAATTCACGAAAAAGCAAATTTTGACAAATTCTGTTTTCCGTTTTCAAAAATGGGGTCGCAGGGGCTTTAGCCCCCGTCCCTCTGTCCCGCCGCCGTTTTCTTTTGAGATTTATCGAAAAAGAAAACGGCGGCGGGACTACAAAAAAAGCGTTAGCTTTTTATATACTGATTGCGGAGTGCGGATTTTGCGATTCTACAGAATCGTCAAATCAACGCCGTCATTCTGAGGGAGGCAAAGCCGACCGAAGAATCCCCTGAAATTTTAGCGAGTAGAATCGTCAAATTTACGAAAAAGCGAATTTACAGATTCTTTTCGCTCAAAAGGCAGGGGATTCTTCGGGCTTTCGCCCTCAGAATGACGGCGGTAACGGAAAACGGAAAGCAGAAAGCAGAAAACGGAATTTGTGAAAATTTGCCTTTTCTTGAATTTTTGGCTTTTACGCAAATTGTCTCACAACAAAAACAAATTTAAAAAAAGGAAAAAAGATGAAAGAGTTGGCTTTAAAGTATGGTTGTAACCCAAACCAAAGCGATGCAAAAGTTTTTATGTCTAGTGGCGAGGAGTTGCCTTTTGAGGTGTTAAACGGACGACCGGGCTACATAAATTTGCTTGACGCACTAAATGGCTGGGCGCTTGTAAGAGAGCTAGGCGTAGCAAGCCGTGAGCTAGGTTTAGATGGCGCAGCGGCAGCTAGCTTTAAGCATGTAAGTCCAGCGGGCGCGGCACTAGGCGTAGCACTAAGCGAGGCAGAGAAAAAGGCGTGTTTTGTAGACGACATAGAAGGGCTAGATGCTAGCCCTTTGGCGTGCGCTTACGCAAGGGCTAGAGGCGCTGACAGAATGAGCTCATTTGGCGACTTTGTGGCGCTTGGAAGTGAGTGCGATGAAGTTACGGCGAAAATTCTCAGCCGCGAGGTGAGCGATGGCGTCATAGCGCCAGCTTTTTCAGAAAAAGCGCTAGAAATTTTGCGTAAAAAACGTGGCGGAAACTACTGCATTTTGAAGATAAACGCAGAGTTTGAGCCAAATTTGAGTGAGACAAAACAGGTTTTCGGTGTGAGTTTTTTACAAAACCGAAACACAGTAAAAGTGAGCGAAGAGCTACTAAAAAACGTAGTAACCGCCCAAAAAAGCTACACAAAAGAGGCAGTTAGAGACCTTTTAGTAGCGCTCATTACGCTAAAATATACACAGAGTAACTCGGTTTGTTTTGCTTACAACGGCGGCGCCATTGGCGTGGGTGCTGGGCAGCAAAGCCGCGTTCATTGCACGAGGCTAGCGGGCAACAAAGCGGATTTGTGGTTTTTACGCCAAAGCGAGGCGGTCTTTTCGCTAAAATTCAAAGATGGCGTGGGGCGAGCGGAGAAAAATAACTTCATAGACTGCTACCTAAATGACGAGCCAGTGGAGTGGCGTGAATTTTTAAGCGAAGCGCCGCGTGAATTTGGGCGTGAGGCGAGGGCGGAATTTTTGCGTGGCGTGCGTGGCGTTAGTCTAGCAAGCGATGCCTTTTTTCCGTTTAGCGACAACATAGAGCGAGCGGCTAGAAGTGGCGTGAGTTTTGTGAGCGAGCCGGGCGGCAGCGTTAGAGACGAGGACGTGATAAAGGCAGCGGACAAATTTGGAATGGTGATGAGTTTTAGTGGTGTGAGGCTGTTTCATCATTAAGGGCATCTCTAAAAACCAGTTTGGCTTGATTTTGCGGAGTGTTTTTAGGAGATTTTTTTCTTAA
>DCIZ01000026.1:0-7716 GCA_002317305.1 Campylobacter sp. UBA1713 | reverse complement strand
GACGAATTTTAAGGTAAAAATATACAAAGCGAAGCTTCCGTGAAACACAAACGCAAAAGCAAGCCACCAAATTTACTTAAATGGTTTTTTAGAGGTGCCCTTAAAAAACAGGTGAAGATGTAGTATGAGTGGAGGCTCATATTTTTTTTTAGTCCCGCTGCCGTTTTCTTTTTCGATAAATCTCAAAAGAAAACGGCGGCGGGACGGCGGGCGGGGGCTTTCGCCCCTGAGACCCCATTTTGAAAAATGTATGCAGAATTTACTGAAAGTTTTGCCAAACGGAAAGCCACGAATTGCAACTAGGGCATCTCTAAAAACACTATTCGAAATCAAGCCAAACTGGTTTTTAGAGATGCTCTTTAAAATGTAAAAGATGTAAGAGAGGTGCGGGAAGAAGCCCCCGCCGTTCATGTGAGACGAATCGTAGCTTTTTAAACTTAATCTAAAATAAATTCAAAAAAAGGAAAAAAACATGAACAGATATTTAGGACGAGGGATTTTGGTAGGTGAGTGTAACGAAGGGCGGTTTTTTGTCTACTTCATAAGCGGGCGGAGCGCAAACAGCCAAAACCGAATTTTTCAAAAAACAGAAGATGGCGTAAAAATTTTGCCATTTAAGCCAGAGTTAGTCGAAGACCCGAGCCTCATCATCTACCACCCAGTTAGGCGAAGTGGTGAAAACATAGTCGTAACAAATGGCGACCAAACCGACACGGTGGTAGAATTTTTAGAAAAAGGTAGCTGCTTTGCAAAGGCACTTCACACGAGAGTCTATGAGCCAGATGCGCCAAATTTTACGCCAAGAATCAGTGCGGTTTTGAAAAACGAAGGGTTTGACGTGAGCATCTTAAAGCACGAAAACGGCACTTGTTCGCGCTTTTTCTTTGAGTATAAATTTACAAAAGGCGTAGCTAAATTCATCACGACTTACACGGGCGAAACGCTTGAAAATGGCGGTTTGGAGAGTTTTAAAGGCGAGCCTGTTACTTTTGATGCGCACAAAAATTTTGACGATGTGGTGGCGCAAATTTGGGCTAGTTTAAACGAAAAATTTAGAATCTCGCTATATGCTGAACTTGTGGGGCAAAAATTTGCTTTGATAAATGGTAACGAAAAATGAAAAAAATTCTTGTTGTTGGAAGTGGCGGACGTGAGGCGGCGGTGGTAGATGCGCTTTTGCGCTCAAACGGAGTTAGTGAGGTTTTTGTGGCGCCGGGCAACGGCTGGCTGGAGGGAAAAGCAGATGTTACGTGCGTAAAAATCGGCGTGATGGAGTTTGAAAAACTGGTGGAATTTGCGCTAGAAAAGGGTGTAAATTTGGCGGTGGTAGCGAGCGATGACCCGCTTGTGGGCGGACTGGTGGATGCGTTTAAAAGCGCTGGTGTGCGGGCTTTTGGACCAGAAAAAAAGGCTGCCATCATAGAAGGAAGCAAGGCTTTTAGTAAGAATCTCATGCAGCGTTACGGAATCCCGACTGCTGGTTTTAGTGTTTTTGAGAGCGCAAAAAGTGCGCGTGAATTTTTAGAAAAAGCAAATTTCCCGCAGGTGATAAAGGCAGACGGGCTAGCACTAGGAAAGGGCGTAGTCATAGCGCAAAATTTCAAAGAAGCTGAAGCGGCGCTAAATTCGCTTACGGCTAAATTTGGCGAGAAGATAGTCATAGAGGAGTTCATGGAGGGTGTTGAGGTGAGTGTGCTGGCTTTTACAGACGGAAAGACGATTCGCCCGATGGTAACCGCGATGGACCACAAGCGAATAGGCGAGGGAGACACGGGCGAAAACACGGGCGGCATGGGGACAGTGGCGCCGAATCCTTTTTACACAAAAGAGGTGGCTAGCGAGTGCATGGAGCGAATTTTTTTGCCCACAGTGGCGGCGATGAACGCTGAAAACCGCACGTTTAAGGGGTGTTTGTTTTTTGGACTCATGATTACAAAAGATGGCGCAAAAGTAGTCGAATACAACTGCCGTTTTGGCGATCCAGAGACGCAGGTGGTTTTGCCGCTTTTAAAAGGCGACTTTTTGGAGATTTTGGAATCTGTCGTAGACGAGAGACTGAGCGAAGTCTCTGTGGAGTTTTTGCCAAAAAGTGCGTGCTGTGTGGTGGTGGCAAGTGGCGGCTACCCGGGCGAATTTGAGCGTGGTTTTGAGGTGGAGTTGCCGTTAGTAAAAGATGGTGAATTTTTGTTTGGTGCGGGGCTAAAGCGTGAAAACGGCGTGCTAAAAACAAGCGGCGGACGTGTGGTGGGGTGCGTTTGCGTGAGAGAGACTTTAAACGATGCAGTCGGCGGTGCGCTTGAGTTAGCGAAAAAGGTCAAATTTAGCGGTGCGTATTTTCGGAGAGATATAGGCGCAAAGGCGCTAAAAAAGGAGCAAAAGTGAGAGTTTTTGTAGAGAAAAAAAGCGGCTTTGATGTGGAGGCGACAAATTTGCGTAGCGAGCTGGCGGAGTTTTTTGGGCTAGGTGGCTTAAAAAGCGTGCGAGTGCTAAATTTTTACGATGTAAGCGGGCTTGGTAGCGAGGAGTTTGAGCGGGCGGTTAGAGAGGTTTTGAGCGAGCCAAATTTAGATTCTGTCAGTTTTGAGCTACCAGTTTTAAGCGAAAACGAGGCGTGTTTTGGCGTGGAGCTTTTGCCTGCGCAGTTTGATGCTAGAAGCGACTCGGCACAAAAGTGCATCGAGATACTTACGGGCAAAGAGTGTAAAGTTCGTTGTGCGAAGTTTTATCTTTTAAGCGGCGTTTTTGGAGATGAGCTAGAGAGAGTGAAAAAATTTCTCATAAATCCAGTCGAGGCGCGTGAATTTGTGGAGGTTTGCGAGAGTGGTGGCAGCCAAAAGCAAGGCGAGCAGAGAGTGAAAGGCTTTTTGGAGCTGGACGAAAATGGGCTAAAAGAGACGCTAAAAACTTTGAGTTTAGCCATGAGTTTAGCCGACTTAAAGGTGGCACAGGACTACTTTAAAAGCGAGAATCGTGAGCCGACTGTAACAGAGGTGAGAGTGCTTGACACCTACTGGAGCGACCACTGCCGTCATACTACTTTTAACACGGAGCTTTTGGGGCTAGAATTTACAGGCGAGGCGAAAGAGGCGTTTAGGCGTTACTTAAATTTGCGTGAGGAGCTAGGAGTTAAAAAGCCGGTTACTCTTATGGACATGGCGACTGTGGGTGCAAAGGCGCTAAAAAAAAGCGGCGACTTAAAGTGGCTAGACGAGAGCGAGGAGATAAACGCATGTAGCGTTCGTGTGGGCGAGCAGCTTTTTATGTTTAAAAACGAAACGCACAACCACCCGACAGAGATAGAGCCTTTTGGGGGAGCGGCGACTTGTCTAGGTGGCGCCATCAGAGACCCGCTTAGCGGGCGGGCTTATGTTTTTGGTGGGGCGCGTCTAACTGGTGCGGCGGGCTTTTTGAAAAAAGAGACACTGGCGGGAAAACTCTCACAACACCAAATTTGTCTAGGCGCGGCGGCGGGCTTTGCGAGTTATGGTAACCAAATAGGCGTAGCCACACCGCTTGTGGAGGAGTTTTACCACGAAGGTTTTGTGGCAAAACGGCTGGAGATGGGGGCGGTTTTTGCGGTGGCAAACGCAGACGCGGTGCGGCGAGAAGCGCCAAAAGCGGGCGACTCTGTGGTGCTTGTGGGCGGACGCACGGGGGCTGACGGTGTAGGCGGTGCTACAGGCAGCTCAAAAGGACATGACGAGGCGAGCGTGGTGGTAGCAGCAGCAGAAGTCCAAAAGGGCAACGCGCCAGTGGAGCGAAAAATTCAGCGGCTTTTTCGCAGAGCAGAGGCGACACGGCTCATCAAGCGTTGTAACGACTTTGGCGCAGGTGGCGTGAGCGTGGCAGTGGGCGAGCTAGCAGGTGGCGTGCGTGTAAATTTAGACGCGGTAAAAACGAAGCGAGCAGGGCTAAGTGGCGCGACTTTGGCACTGAGCGAGAGCCAGGAGCGCATGGCGTGTGTGGTGGCAAAAAAAGATGTGGCACGGTTTGTGGAGCTTTGTGAGAGTGAGGACGTGGAGGCGACTGAAGTAGCAGAAGTAACGGAGGAGCAGAGGCTGGTCATCTGCTTTAAAGGCGAGGAGATAGTAAATTTGTCTCGTGAGTTTTTGGACAAAAATGGCGCAAAAAGAAGTGTGGCTTGTGGCGGCGTTGAGGTGTGTGAAAGTGGTGATAAATTCAGGCTAAACACGAGCGTTTGGAATGCAAAGAGTGAAATTTTGCCTTTTGTTTTTGACGAGAAAAAAGGTTTGGCGGAAAACTTTACAGCACTTTTGACAAACCCAAACGTAGCCAGCACGCGTGGGCTAAAAGAGAGGTTTGACTTTAGCGTGGGTGCTAGCACGATTTTTGCGCCGTTTGGTGGCGTTTTTGGCGCGTCGCCACAGCAAAGTGCGGTCTTTGAACTGCCTCGATTCAACGCAGAAGGGTTTAGCGAGGAGAGCTCAAATTTAGTAAGTGCCGCTTTTGGCTTTGAGCCATTTTTGACACAAAATGACGAATTTGCGGGCGCTTACAAAGCGGTAGTCCAAAGCGTGGCAAAAGTGGTGGCAAGTGGCGCAGAGCGTGGGAAAATTTGGCTAAGTTTGCAGGAGTTTTTTGGGCGGCTTGGCGAGGACGCAGCAAAGTGGCAAAGCGTGGCAAAGGCGATGCTGGGTGCTTTGAGTGCACAGCTAGACCTAAAAGTCGCGGCGGTGGGCGGAAAAGACAGCATGAGCGGAAGTTTTGCTTTGCAAAGTGGCGAGGTTTTGGACGTGCCGCCGTGCCTTGTGGCTTTGGCGGTTGGCGTGGGCGAAAAGGGCAGGGCGACTAGCGGCGAGTTTAAAAACGTAGGCTCTTCTGTGTGGCTTGTGGAGGCAAAAGATGGCGACTTTGCGGGGCTTTTTGGCGTGGTTGAGCGGCTTTTGGGGCGTGGCGTGGTGAAGTCGGTGCGGGTGTGTGGCAGTGGCGGCGTGGCGCGTGGCGTGTTTGAGATGGCAGTTGGTAATGGATTTGGCTTTTTGCAGGCTGGCGGCTCGGTGCTGGGGCTGGCTGAAATTTTTGCGGAGCGGACGGCAGCGTTTTTGGTGGAAGTGGGCGTGGAAGGCAGCAATGCTGACTTGACTGAACTCATAAAAGGCGAGGCGGTGGAGGCAAATTTGCTGGGGCACACGACAGGCGAGGCGAGGCTGGAATTTGCTGGCAAAAGCGTGGAGTTAGCGGAGCTAAAAGCGGCGTGGGAGGGCGTTTTTGGGTCGGTTTATGCGACTGAGTGCGGAGGGCGGAATGCAGGCGGTTCGGTTTGTGGTGAAAAGGCGAATTTAGGCAGTGAGAAATTTGCGGTTTGTGGCGAAAATTTTGGTGGTGAGAAATTTGCAGCGAGCGTGATTCGTGGCGTAAAACCGCGTGTGGTAGTGCCGGCGTTTTTTGGGACAAATTGTGAATTTGACACAAAGCGAATTTTTGAGAAGTTTGGTGCAAAGGCTGAAATTTTTCTAGTTAAAAACAGCATGCCGGAGGTGCTAAAACGAAGTGTAGATGAGTTTGCGAGGCGGTTAAAAGATGCGCAAATTCTCTTCATTCCGGGTGGTTTTAGTGGCGCAGATGAGCCAGAGGGGTCGGCTAAATTCATAACGGCGTTTTTTAGAAATGGTGCGGTGAGCGAGGCGACACACGGCTTGCTAGCGCGTGGCGGACTGGTGGGCGGAATTTGCAACGGCTTTCAGGCGCTCATAAAGCTAGGGCTTTTGCCGTATGGGCGAATTTGCGAGCCGTGCGAGAGTGCGCCGACTTTGAGCTTTAACACCATAGGTCGCCACCAAGCGCGTGTAGTGAGTGTGCGTGTGGAGAGTAACCTTTCGGCGTGGCTGGCGACAAGTAGCGTGGGGGATGTGCGTGGCGTGGCTATTTCGCACGGCGAAGGGCGGTTTGTGTGTAGCGAGGAGGAGATGGCGCGGCTGGTTGAAAAGGGGCAAATTTGCACGCGTTACTGCGACTGGCGTGGGGGTGAGAGTGGCGAGTTTAACCCAAATGGGTCGTTTGGCGCGGTGGAGGGAATTTGTAGCGAGGACGGCAGGGTTTTTGGGCGAATGGGGCACGTGGAGAGGGGCGGTTTTGGGAATGTTCCGCTTAAATTTGACTACGAGATGTTTAGGAGCGCGGTGGAATTTTTTGGGCGGTGAGTGTGGGCGGAGTGCGGAGTGCGTGCGGAAAACGGAAAACGGAGTGCGTGCGGATTGCGGAGTGCGGAGTGCGGAAATTTGTGAGCGGAGCGACTTTTGGGGTCGCAGGGGCGTTAGCCCCCGTCCGCCTGTCCCTCTGCCATTTTCTTTTGAGATTTATCGAAAAAGAAAATGGCAGAGGGACTAAAAAAGCGTTAGCTTTTTATATACGTAAAACTGAAAACGGAATTTGTGAAAAATTCGCTTTTTTGTGAATTTGAGCTTTTACTTGCTCAAAATATAAGCGAAAATTTTGGTTATATTTGTTAAACTTGTGCTTTTACAAAGTAGAAGTGAAAGGGTAGTTTATGTTAAAGTCATTTGAAATTTCTGGTTTTAAATCTATAAAAGAGCCTGTAAAAGTAGAATTTTTTGTGCAAAACAAGAGGCTAAAAGGTAGCAAACACGAGGATAATTTTTTTCTAAAAGAGCGTGTGGCAAAGTCAATTTTGCTTTTTGGTGGGAACGCGACAGGTAAGACAAATTTGCTTGAAGGTTTGGCTACAGCGTTTGCTATTTTGAATTTTGGTTTAGAGGTTTTTCTCGAAAATTTATCGCAAATGTTTAACTATTTTTCTGAAATAAAAACGATAAAATTTAAATTTGAGTTTATTTATAAAGAAAAAACTTATATCTATGTTTTGGAGTTTTCAAAAGATGGTATTGTTTATGAGAAGTTGAGTTATGACGAAAAATTCGGTTATCTTTTTGAAAATGGCAAACTCGAGTGTAACATAAAAGATGAAAGTTTAGAAAAAAATAAAATGTTAGGAGAGTTGTTTTCAACAGAAACAAAAAGCACTATTTTATCTAAAATAAAAAACATAAAACCGGAGTTGAGAGAGTTTTTCGGACACTATAGTTTTGAGCCGATTTATAACAGATATTGTGTTAGCAATTCTGTTGAAGATGCAAAAATTCCTGTTTTTACTCAAAAAACGATAGAACTTGTTGAGCGTTATAAGCCAGAATTTTTAAAAATTTTAAAGCTTTTAGATGAGAGTATTACAGATGTGAAACCAATAAAATTTGCAACAAATTCTTACGAATTTAAAATTTGTCGAGGTGATTTTGAGATGATTTTGCGACTTGAAAGCGATGGAATTAAGAAAATATTTACTATTCTTATATTTATTTTTCGTTCAAATTTACAAAATTCGATATTTATTATCGATGAGCTTGACAGCTCCATTAGCTCGCTTTCGCTTGTGAAACTCATAAACTACATACACGCACATGGCGAGATTTTTGGTGGTTCGCAGTTTGTTTTTAGCTCGCACAATCCGCTGCTTTTTGACATAGACATCTTTGAGCCGAGTCAAATTTACATAAGTAGCAAAGATGAGAATTTTTCTACAAAATTGACATGTTTGGACGATTTTGAGCTTCGGGCGGACAAGCGAAAGGTCTATTTGAACTTTTTGAGAGGTGATTATGATGTCTAAAAACGATAAAAATAAGACAAAAACAAAAATTAAACTGATCGTAGAGGGGGTTACCAACAGCAACATAAACT
>DCIZ01000056.1:7730-8550 GCA_002317305.1 Campylobacter sp. UBA1713 | reverse complement strand
AATTCGAAAGCAAGCCACCAAATTTACTTAAATGGTTTTTTAGAGGTGCCCTTTAGTAACCAGCGAGTCCTCATTGTGCTGGCATTGAGTAAGATGTGGCATAAGGGAAAGTTAAGTGAGAACTCGCTAGAATGTAACTAATTTGGTATTGGAAAGTTTTGCTGTTTAGTTAAAAAGCCAAATCAGCAAAACAACTAAATCTATCACCGCAATAGTCAAATGAATGACTTCGAGGATCAGCTTTAACATAGTTGCTCTTACTCACTTTCTCCCAACGCCTAGCACTATTTCTAACTACACACTTATGTCGTAGGCTATTTTATCATTTTTATCTTAAATTTATCTGAAAAGAAAATTTGCAATATGGCTCAAAAAAACGTCTTAACTTCGTTTAAGTTGGACTTCGCTATATTTTAAAAAGTGATTTGGTTAGTAAGATTGTGCTGAATCAAAGAGATAAAATCTCTCGAATCAGCGCAACTACCTCACGAAAGAACATTGCTTCAACTTCGAGAGAAAATTCTCAAAATGCGAAAAAAGCGGTGCAAAGCCGTCATTCTGAGGGAGGCAAAGCCGACCGAAGAATTCCCTGCATGGCGATGGCGGAAAAAGTCAAATTTGCTTTTTCTTGAATTTAAAGATTCTACTCGCTCAAATTTCAGGAGATTCTTCGGTCGCCTTTCCATCTTCGCTACATACCTTTCTCCAAAGCGGTAACCATGTAGCGAGTTTCGATTTTGCTAAATTTTCAGTTAAGGGCATCTCTAAAAACCAGTTTGGCTTGATTTCGAAGAGTGTTTTTAGGAGATTTTTTTCTTAA
>DCIZ01000056.1:0-7674 GCA_002317305.1 Campylobacter sp. UBA1713 | reverse complement strand
CGAAAACAAACGAAAAAGCAAGCCACTAACTTCTGTTAAATGGTTTTTTAGAGGTGCCCTTAAATTTGCTGCTACTTTAGCAAACCGCAAATTCTAGCAAAGAGTAGCAGTTTGTGCCTAAGTTATGGTGCGCCGTTTTTAGCGTAAAGCCGCCTTTACCGACCGCCTCCACAAGCTCGCCAAACCTATACATCTTACTCTTGCCGTTTGCCATCGCCGTAAAGTAAAGCGAAGTGGCTTGCAAAGAGTAAGCCGCCGCCTCGTAGCGCTGAAAGTCCCAAAGCGGCTCTAAAACAAAAACGCGTGTCGCCTCATCACTCACAGCACGCACTTTTTTTGAAATTTGTGTAACCTGCTCCAAACTAAAACAGTCCAAAAATTGACTCATCCAAACCACATCTGGCGCTCCGTCCAAACTCAAATTTGGGTCAAGAACGTTTGTCGTAAAAGTGCTAACTCGCCCCTCTAACCCCGCTGCTTTTATGTTTTGCTCTGCAACTTGCGTTTGGCTAGCTAGATCGACTATTTTCACGCACACAGAGGCGTCAAACGCACACGCTGCTAAAGCAAATTTTGCCGTGTTGCCGCCTATGTCGTAAATTTGTCGCACAGGCTTTGCAAAGACCAGTGGCAACGCCGCCATAAAAGTAGAGTCGCTGTAAAAGTGGTCAAACTCAAACCAGCTTTTTTTCGCCTCTTGCGGCAGGCGGTTTAGCCCTTCGTAGATGGTTTGCCACTCTTTGCTAAACACCTCCAGCCCCACAGGACGCGCCTCTTTTAGCGACTTTTCTAGCCACTTTGCGCCGTCAAAACAGACATCTTTTGTGAAGTTAAAATTCACTTTTGTCAGCTCATCGTGTAGCAAAAACCAGCCCACTTTGCCCAGTTTTAGCGCAAAACTCTCCTCGTTTGCCAGCTTAAAAATGCCCATTCCTAGCCCCATTTCGCTCAGCAAACTCACCGCGTAGCCATTTAGTCCGCTTTTTTGTGCTAGCTCATGCGGCGTTGCGCCACTTTCGCCAAAACTCTCGACAGCACTCAAAAAACCCAAATTTAGCATGGCACTTACCGCAAAAAACGTAAGTGGCGAAAAAGCGATCTTTTGCGCCTCAAATTTTGCCTCCACCGCGTGCTTCTCTTCAAAATAACTCTTAAACATCTTTTAACCTTTTGGTGAATTTTTGCCATTATATTTAAATTTAGTTAAAAATGGTATAATTTTTTAAAAAATTTTTGGAGAAAATATGAGAAAAATTTTACTTCTGTGCATCTTTTTTGGTGCGGTTTTTGCGCTTTCACTGCAAGACTTTTCGCACATAAAGCCAACGGCTAGCGGGCGTTTTGTCCAGACAAAAGCACTGGCAAATTTCCCTGTAAAGCTTTTTAGTAGCGGCGAGTTTAGTCTGCTTGACGGCACGCTTTTGTGGAGCGTAATTAAGCCTGCCAAAAGTAGCGCAAAGATCACGCAAGATGGCGTTTTTGTCCTGCAAAATGGCGTTTGGGTGGCGAGCAAAAGCTTTTCAAAAGAGTTTTTTTTGCCACTTTTGACTTTCGACTTTGACGCGCTAAAAAGCAAATTTGACTTTGTGTTAAGTGGCGAGAAAAGTGCGTGGCAAGTCGAGCTACTGCCAAAAGGTTTTTTTGTCAAAAAAGCCATCAAAAAAGTCGTTTTAAAAGGAGGCGAAGTGCTAAAAAGTGCTGAGATTTTTGAGCCAAATGGCGATTACACAAAGACAGAATTTTTCGTAAAGTGAGAAAGTGAGAAATTTATGAGAAAACTTTTTCTTTTTGTTTTTTTGTTAAGCGTTGCTGTTGTTCTGTTTTTTGCCTTAAAACCGGACGCTATTCGCACAGACATATACGAGCTTTTGCAGGTGAAAGTGGCACAAAAAGATGCGCTAAATTTAGTTCAGAGCAAATTTGCAAAAAAGATCACATTTGTCAGCACGTCGCCAGAAATTCTAAACGCCGTAAAAGCTTCAAAAGCCTTTGTTTTTCGGGAGTTTGAGACAGATTTGGGTGCGTTAAAACTAGCCACGCTTAACCGCCAAACGAGCCGTGAAATTCTAAAAAACGCCACCGCTTTTGTAGAAAAAAGTGCCGCTGAACTTTCAAATCCGCTCATTTTTCGCCCGCTTTCGCCCGCGCTAGACCTGCTGAATCTTGCTTCACATTCGGCACTTTTTGAGGCAAAATTGCAGGTTGATTTTGAGAGTGGTTTTTTGAAAAATGAGAAATACTACATTCTTTTTGGCGAGGTCGCGCCAAAAGCACCGCTTTTAGACGAAGTGGCGAAATTTCGCCAAATGGCAAATTTGCAAAATGCAGAATTTTACGTAACTAGTGGCGCCATTTTTGCCGCACTTGGCAAACAAAGCGGTGAGTTTGAGAGTGGCGTTTTTGGTGGCGTTTCGTTTTTGCTTGTCTGCTTGCTTTTGGTGGTGGCGTTTAAAAATGTTCGCATCTTTTGGCTCATGGCGGTCGTGATTTTTAGCCTCGTGTGTGGCGTGGCGGTGAGCTTTTTGGTGCTGGGGAGTTTGCACATTTTGACACTTGTGGTCGCTTCGAGTTTGGTCGGGCTGGTGCTGGACTTTGCGATGCACTTTTTAAGCACAAAAATGCACGGCGAAAAAAATGGCGAAAACTCTCAAAAAACCAAATTTGCCCGCGTAGTTTTGTGCGGTTTTTGCATCACTAGTCTAGGCTATGCGCTCTTTTTTTTCAGTGGAATGAAATTTTTGCACGAGATAGCCGTGCTCTCCATTTCTACACTTGCTAGCGCGGCGACGGCTACTTTTTTTCTTTTTCCGCGACTTGTGAGCGAAGTCAAATTTGAAAGTTGCCGTTTTTTTGTTTCGTTTTTAGAAAAAGTGCGTTTGTGTTCGCGGCTGGCTTTGCCTTTGGCGGTCGTTTTGGCGGTGATTTCTGGCGTGGTGCTTTGGCGTGGCGTGGAGCTTAAAGACGACATCAGGGACTACTCGGCTTTGGACACAGCACTGCTAAAAGAGGCGGGCAAAGTGGCACAAGTGGCGGGCGAAAGTGGCTCGACTTTTGTCTTTAGCGCGCCAGATGCAGCAGCGCAAAAAGACGCGGTGGAGGTGGAATTTTCGCGGCTAGACGGGCACGTTTACAACGGACTAAGCAGGTTTTTTTTGGGGCTTGGCGAGCAGCGCGCGGTGGTGGCGGCTTTGGAAAAGGCAGATTTTGGTGCGTTTGAGGTTTTGGGTTTAGAAGCAAAGCAGGCGCGCAAGATGGTGCTTTCAAATTTGCAGGCGAGCCAAATTTGGCAGAGCCAAAAAAGCGTGCTTTGGGGCGACTTTGTCTTGCCAGATGGGCGCGTGGTGGCGGTGGCTAGCGATGCAAAAGGCGAGATAAAAGGCGGTGTTTCGGTCTCAAATTTGCTCAGTGGCGGTTTTACGGAGGTGAAATTTCGTGCGTTTTTGTTAAAAGTGTGCGGTTTTGTGGTGGCGTTTTTCGTTTTGTGGGCGTTTTTTGGCGTTAGGCTGGCGGTTTTGGTGGTGTTAAATGCGCTTTTTGCCACTTTTGCGAGCTTGTTTTTGTTGGCGTTTTTGGGCGTAAAGCTAAACATTTTTGCCATTTTTGGGCTCATCATCGGCTCAGTTGTAGCCATAGACTACATGCTTTTTGCGCACAGCGGAAGCAGTTTAAAGGAGAAAATTTTTGCCATCGTTTTGGCAAATTTGACTAGCGTTTTCTCGTTTGGGTTGCTTTTTTTTAGCAAAACAGCTGCCATATCTTGCTTTGGTGTGAGTGCCTCTTTGAGCATGCTTTTTGCGGCTTTTGGTGCGGTCGTTTACGCCGTTCGTGGCACGCGCTAAAAACCAAATTTCTTTCGTTTTAACATTGCTTAAACAAAAAAAGGATAAGATATAAAAATTTAATATAAAAGGATGTAACATGCTTTCTAACAAGGTTAGTTTGCTTTCAGAGAGCTTGACTATAGCCATCACGACAAAGGCAAAAAAGATGGCAGCAGCGGGCGTAGATGTAGTGAGTTTGAGTGCGGGTGAGCCAGATTTTGACACGCCACGCAAGATAAAAGAAGCCGCTATAGCAGCCATAAACGGCGGCAGTGGTGGCAAATATACGCCAGTTGCGGGCGGCATGGAGGTGCTAAAAGCGGTCGCGCAAAAGCTAAAACGAGACAACGGGCTAGACTACACGCCTGACCAAATCATCACAAACGTGGGCGCAAAACACTCGCTTTTTAACGTCTTTCAGTGCTTGCTAAACGAAGGCGACGAGGTGATCATAGGCTCGCCGTTTTGGGTTACATACCCAGAGATAGTCAAATTTAGCGGCGGCGTGCCTCTCATCGTGGAGACAAAAGCAGAGAACAAATTTAAGCTAACAGCAGATGAGGTTAGGGCGGTTTTAACGCCAAAAACACGTGCTTTGGTGCTAAATTCGCCTAGCAACCCGTGCGGCGGCGTCTACACGCGTGAAGAGCTAAAAGCCATCGGCGAGGTTTTAAAAGGGACTGACGTTTATGTGGTGAGCGATGAAATTTACGAAAAGCTAACTTATGTGGGCGAATTTGTAGCGACTGCTTCTGTTAGTGAAGACCTCTTTAAACGCACTGTGACCATAAACGGCTTGTCAAAGTGCGGCGCGATGCCGGGCTGGCGTTTTGGCTACACGGCGTGTGTGGATGCTGAGCTAAACGCGGCGATGCGAAAGCTCCAAAGCCAAAGCACTAGCAACATCTCTAGCATCGTCCAAGCGGGCGCTGTGCCTGCGCTTTTGGGTGAGATAGAAGAAGACGTGGCTTATATGCGAGGCGAATTTGAAAAGAGGCGAGACTTTGCTACTGAGGCGGTAAATGCCATAGATGGGCTTAGTGTGGTGAAACCAGACGGCGCGTTTTATCTTTTTGTAGACTGCAGTGCTGTTGAGCGAGATTCTGTGAAATTTTGCAACGCGCTTTTGGACGAAGCGAAGGTGGCGTGCGTGCCGGGCGTGGGTTTTGGCAAGGATGGATTCTTTCGCATTAGCTACGCGTGTAGCATCGAAAATTTAAAAGAGGGCATAGGGCGAATAGCTAAATTTGTCGCTGGATATGGGAAGTGAGTTCGGAAAACGGAGTGCGGATTCTGCAATTATCTAGAATCGACAGACAAATTCACGAAAAAGCGAATTTTTGCAAATTCCGTTTTCTGTTTTCTGCATTCCGCACTCCGAATGGGGTCGCAGGGGCAGCGCCCCGTCCGCCGTCCCTCGCCACCGATTTTTTGAGCTTTTGGCGAAAAAGAAAACGGCAGCGGGACAAATAAAAAGCGTTAGCTTTTTACATACGGAATGCGGAGTGCGGAGTGTGTGCGGAATGCGGAGTGCGGATTCTGCAATTATCTAGAATCGACAGACAAATTCACGAAAAAGCGAATTTTTACAAATTCCGTTTTCTGTTTTCTGCATTCTGCTTTCCGTTATCGCCGTCATTCTGAGGGCTTTAGCCCGAAGAATCCCCTGCCTGGCGAGGAGAAAGAATTTTTAAAATTCGCTTTTTCGTGAATTTGACGATTCTACATACATAAAAAACAAAACAAAACAAAATTCTTTTTTGGAGAGAAAATGAGACGAATTTTTATCTTACTTTTTGCCGTTGTCAGCCTCTTTGCCGAAGGCATCGTCTTTGAGACGATGAGCGGTAAATTTGTGCAAACTTTGGCGTCAAAACAGACAAAACTCACCTACACGGGCGACTTTTACGCTACAAAAACAGCAGCATTTTGGCACTACAAAACGCCTCTCGAAAAAAAAATTTATTTTAGTTACAAAGAGGTCGTCATACTTGATGGCGAGCTAGAACAAGCCATCGTTACAAAAGTGGGCGATGTGCCAAATTTAAGCGAGATTTTGCGAGGTGCTGCGCCAAACAAAAACGGCGAATTCACAGCCAGCCTAGACGGCACACGCTACACCATCACAGCACCAAAAGGCGTCGTAAAAAAGATAAGCTACACAGACAAACTTGACAACCGCGTAACTATCGATTTTACGGGCGTGAAAAAAGATGTGAAACTTTCGCCAGCACTCTTTAAAGCGCAGATTCCAGCAGGCTTTGACATCATAAAACAGTGAATCCAAAGTTACTTTTAAAATTTCGTTGTGCCTTTTTAGGAGGAAACAAATTTGGCTTTACTGAGCAGCCAACGCATGAGACAGTTGAGGCGATAGAGCGGATTTTTGGCGGCAAAATTTGCACTTTGCTCATCTCGTCAGAACAGCTTTTGTTAGCACTAGACAAGGCACATTTTGAGGAGAGTTTGCAGGAAAAAAACGCAAAAATGGCGATGTTGGCGATTTTGGAGCGTGCGACAAATTTGCGTGCGAGCGACTTGCACTTTGAGACGCGTGGAGAGGAGTGCGTGGCGCGTGTGCGGATAGATGGCGTTTTGACAGACTTAGTCAAATTTGAAAATGAGCTCTTTTTTTCTTTGGTGAATCTCATAAAGCTAGAAAGCGGCGTGGACATTTCGCAAAAACTAACGCCACAAGATGGACGTTTTGGCGTGGAGTTTGGCGGGCGGGCTTATGACCTTCGTCTCTCGACACTGCCGACCATCGCAGGCGAAAGCGTGGTGGTGCGAATTTTGCAAAAAAGTCGTGAGCTTTTGGGGCTTGGCGAGCTGGGTTTTTCTGGCGGTGCTTTGGAAAAAGCGAGGCGAGTGGCAAAGCGTCCGGGCGGAATGGTGCTACTTTGCGGACCGACTGGTAGCGGCAAGACGACCACGCTTTATGCGCTTTTAGCGGAGATTTTGGACACTTCACGCAAATTTATCAGCGTAGAAGACCCAGTAGAATACGAGATGGCGGGCGTTTCGCAGGTGGCTTTAAACGAAAAGGCTGGCATGACTTTTAAGGCGGCACTTCGTGCCATTTTGCGGCAAGACCCAGACGTCATTTTGGTGGGCGAAGTGAGAGACGAAGAGACGCTTCTCATAGCAGTTAGGGCGGCACTAACTGGGCACAAGGTTTTTTCTACACTTCACACAAATTCGGCGATTCTTGCGATTAGTCGCATGGTGGAGATGGGGGCGCAGCGTTACTTGCTCGGCGGTGCGATGAGTGGCATCATTTCGCAGCGTTTGGTGCGGCGGCTTTGTCCTTTTTGCAAGGAACAAAGTGGCGTTGTTTGGCGACCAAAAGGGTGCGAAAAGTGTTTTGGAACGGGGTATTTTGGGCGTGTTGCGGTGGCGGAGATTTTGGAAGTTACGCATGAGCTTGCCTCGCTCATCTCTAACGGTGCTAGTGAGGACGAGTTGAGTAGTGTGGCTTTAAAGCAGGGTTTTGTGCCTTTGAAAAAGGTGTGCGAAGAGTTTTTGGAGCGTGGCGAAACGAGCGAAGAGGAGGTGGCAAAGGTGGTGGAGTTGGAGGAGAGGGGTTAGTGGTTAGTAAATTTGCGATTCTTTAGAATCGACAAACAAATTCATAAAAAAGCGAATTTTTACAAATTCCGTTTTCTGTTCTCCGCACTCTGTTTTCCGTAAGCCGACCGAAGAATTCCCCGAAATTTGAGCGGGTAGAATCGTCAAAATTCGAGAATCGTCAAGCCAACGCCGTCATTCGCAAGGGAGCGTAGCCGACTGAAGAATCCCCTGCATGGCAAGGGCGTAAAAAGTTAAGGACATCTCTAAAAACTACTTAACTAAA
>DCIZ01000053.1 GCA_002317305.1 Campylobacter sp. UBA1713 | reverse complement strand
CTGGTTTTTAGAGATGCCCTTAACGGCTCGCTTTTTGAGAGAGTTTTTGTGCTTTTTTGCCTTAAAACTCGTTACATAGCCCGCTATGCTCCTCGTTTTAAAACAAAAAAATCACTAAAAACATCTCTAAAAATCGAGCCGAAATGTTTTTCAGAAGTGCCCTAAAATTTAAGTATTTTAACGTTTTAAACTTAAATAAAAAAGGAAAGAGATGCAAAATTTAAAAGCGCGTTTGGAAAGCGGACTTTTGACCTACCTAAAAAAAAGCGGCGCAAAAGGCTTTGTAGTCGGCGTTAGCGGCGGGCTAGATTCGGCGGTGAGTGCCACACTTTGTGCTACTGTCGCACCCACACACGCACTCATAATGCCCACAAGTGTCTCAAACTTCGAAAATGTAAAAGACGCAGTCAAGCTAACACAAAAGCTAAATTTGCCGTGCAAAACGCTAGACATCAGCGAAATTTTAGACGCATTTGGTGCGACGTGTGGCGAAGGCTCGCTGGCTAGCAAGGGCAACCTAATGGCACGCATTCGCATGTGCGTGCTCTATGACTACTCTTTTAAACACGGGCTACTTGTGTGTGGCACGAGCAACAAAAGCGAGAGAATGCTAGGCTACGGCACGGTTTGGGGCGACATGGCGTGTGCGGTGAATCCGCTGGGGCAAATTTACAAAAGCGACCTTTTTGCATTTGCCGAATTTTTGGGCGTAGACGCGGCTATAGTCGCTAAAAAACCTAGTGCTGACCTCTTTGCCGGACAAAGCGACGAGGGGGATTTGGGCTACACATATGCCACTTTAGACGCCGTTTTGAAAGCGCTAGAAAGTGGCGAAGATTTGAGTAAATTTGACAAAACGCTTGTGGATTTTGTAAAAAGCCGTGTAAAATCTAGCGAATTTAAACGGCGTGGCGTAGAAATTTTAGCGTAACGATTCGCAAAAAAGCAAAAACCAACGCCGTCATTCTGATGGAGCCGTAAGGCGACCGAAGAATCCCCTGAAATTTGATATAGTAGAATCGTCAAATTCACGAAAAAGAAAATTTGACTTTTTTCGCCCTCGCCAGGCGGGGGATTCTTCGGTCGCTATCGCTCCCTCAGAATGACGGCGTTGTTTTGTCGATTCTTAACATTTATCAAACGCGTATTTTTGCAAATCAAAAAAACGTAAATTTAAAAACAAAAACAAAAAAACCGCAAACTTTAAGGAGAGTAAATGCACATGGAAATTCCCATCTTCCGCCCATCCATCTCAAAGCTAGAAAAAGACTACGTTAGCGAAGTTTTGGCACTCACTCACGGCAACATTATCAGCCGTTTTGAGGAGAAACTGGCTAGATTTTTCAACGTAAATTTCGCCATCGTAACAAACAACGGCACCGCCGCTCGCCACCTGCTTTTGTGCGCACTAGACATAAAACGTGGCGACAAGATAGTCTGTTCGGTAAACAGCGACCCGAGCGTGCCGATGATCATTCGGCTTTTTGACGCTGAGCCCATCTTTTGCGATGTAGAAGATAGCAACTACAACATCTGCCCAAAAGCACTCGACCTCGTGCTAACCACACAAAAGCACAAAAAGCTAAAAGCCTTTTTCGTGAGCCACGTGGGCGGACAACCAGCGCAGATGGACAAGCTCATGCAAGTCGCTAGCCATCACGGCGTAACACTGCTTGACGATGCTTGTTTTGCGCTAGGCGCTAAATTTGGGACGCAAAATGTGGGTAGCTTTGGGCTGGCTGGCTGCATACAGATAAACCCGCAGCTAAACAACTCTCCAGCTTCTACTGGCGCCATTCTCACAAACGACTCGGGAGTTGCCTCTCGTGCAAGACTTCTAAGAAGCCACGCCATCGTAAACGACAGCCTAAGCAAAAACGGAAACATAGACTACATCTATGACGTTGTGGACATCGGCTGCAAATACGACCTAAACACACTCGCGGCGGCTTTTAACATGGCGCAGTTTGAGCGAACAGCGGAGTTTGTCGCAAAACGAAAAGCCATCGCGGCAAAATTTACACGCGCTTTTAAGGGACTACCAAATTTAAAAAACGTAGATACAAAAAGCGAGAGTGTTTTTAGCTCGTTTGCAGTGGAGGTGGAGCGAAACAGAGACTCGTTTGCAAGAAAGCTAAAAGAGGCGGGAATCTCGACCATGCTTCACTACATTCCGCTTCACTTGCTGACCTACTACAAGAAAAAATACAACCACAAGATAGGCGACTTTCCAAACGCGCTAAAGCACTACCAGCGCTACTTAAGCCTGCCCATCTTTGAAGATTTGACAGATGCAGAGGTCGAATACATCATAGAAAACGTAAGGAGAATTTGTGGCGAAAATTGAAATTTGGAAATTGACAAAGCGGCACGAGGACAAAAACGAAAAACTCGAAAAACAATACAAAGAGATAGTGGCATTTAGCACGTGCATAGGGCACGGCGTAGGGACGATAGACTTTAGCGAAAAGGTGGCGGTTTTTGACGAGGCGGAGTGGGCGGAGTTTTTGAGTGGCGCGGGTGCGTGGACAATGGGCAAATTTGGCAACATTCACAGGTATTTTGAGATAGAAGTAAGCGTGCCACAGGCGGCTTTTGCGGTGGGCGAGCTGGCGTGCGAGTCGCCACTGAAAGAGATTTTGGCAAATTTAAAAGAGGGGTATCTGACTATACGAAAGGTGTAAAACGGAGTGCGTGCGGAAAACGGAAAACGGAAAACGGAAAACGGAGTTCGGAATGCGGAATGCGGATTCTGCGATTCTACAGAATCGTCAAATTCATGAAAAAGCAAATTTTTGCAATTTCCGTTTTCCGTTCTCCGCACTCCGTTTTCTGTTACCGCCGTCATTCTGAGGGAGCGAAAGCGACCGAAGAATCCCCTGCCTTTTTAGCGAGTAGAATCTTTAAAATTCACAAAAAAGCAAATTTTCATAAATTCCGTTTTCCGCACTCCGTTTTCCGTTTTCCGTATATAAAAAGCTAACGCTTTTTATTTTGTCCCGCCGCCGTTTTCTTTTTCG
>DCIZ01000145.1:9945-14259 GCA_002317305.1 Campylobacter sp. UBA1713 | reverse complement strand
TTTAAATTTTAACAAACAGCCCGACTGACATCAGCCAGTTGTTTTTTCCGACTCTGTGTTTTAGCAAAAGATATCGTTTTTTGAAAAAGCCTGCTTTGTCTATGTTGGCGACCTCTTGCAAAGCTGCCCTCTCTTTTTGTGGCAACCTTTCTCCAAAAAGCTGCAAAAATGCTCGCAACATGTCGCAATACGGCGTCGCACTAAAACGCTTAAAAATTTGCTTTTTTCGCTGCTGATTCCCTGACGAGAGGTTGTGTCCGTGCTGCCTGTAAAGCACCAGTTTTTCGTCCAAAAAACAAAAATCACCAAAATATGCATTTACCAAATTTATCATGTTGTCATGAGTTGGCAACTTTAACTCAAAGTTTGCTGGCACAAAAAGCGATGCAAGCGCCCTGCTAAACATCATCGAACAGCCCCAAACGTTTGCGTGAAACCAAAAGTCTCTGAATTTTGTTTTTTTTGGGTTGCAACTCGTCTTTTGGTATATGTCCACATTTAGGCTGTTTAGATTCTCATCTACTAGCGCTAGGTTGTGAAAGATGACAAACGGCTTTTTTGTGTCGTAACTTTTCGCCGCTTCTACCATTTTTGTGATTTTTTCTTTTTTCCACACGTCATCTTGGTCGCAAAAAAAGAAAAGCTCGGCGTCGCTCTTTTCGTATGCAAATTTAAGAACGGCAAAAAAACTCTTGGCAAAGCCTACGTTTTCGCCCTCTATGATGTTTTTGACACCTTCGTTTTTGAGGATTTCGACAGTTTTGTCTCTACTTCCATCGTCTCTAACAAAAATTTCCACTTCGCCAGCGTAGTCTTGGTTTTTTAGTGAGCAAAGTTGCTCTTTGATGAATTTTTCGCCGTTGTATGTCGATATCAAAATTGCAACTTTTTTCATGATTTTGCTCCGTTGTTAATGGTGAGTTGCAAATGTTTTGTTTTTGTTAAAAGATGTAAAATGTGTAAAAAGAATTTGTGTAAATTTTGTGCTAACAAAAAGTAAATTTGAGTGAAAATTTCTGCGTAAAAGCAGGCAGAAGCACGTAAACAGCTTTTTAGCTGAAGCTCTCTCTCTCTCTGGTCTGTAACTTTTTGGAGGTTAGTGTGATGCATAAAAGTTTCCTAAAATGTAAAATAAAAAATCGCATTTTAGCGAAGTCAGGCTTATAGATGGCTTAAGGGCACCTCTAAAAAACCAGTTTGGCTCACTTTTTTAGAGAGCCATGCAAAAACCGAGCCAAACTAGTTTTCAGGAGTCTCTCTTAAATTTATAACAAACTTAAACCTAAACTTCGCTTCGTTTTGTGTCAGCACCAAGTGCTCAATGAGTGTTAAAAACACTGGGTTTTCTAGCTCGTTTAAAACAGACAAAATGTCCATAAATTCGCCAGAAAGTGCCACGTCAAATGCCTCACCGTTAGGTGGCGACAGATCAGGCGAAACGGCGGCAAAACTTTGCATCATCACGCCATATTTGGTGCAAATTTGGCTCACAAATTTAAGCGGTAGTTTTTGGACTTCGCGAGATTTGCGCTCGAGGCGTGCAAATTTACGCTTCAAAAGTTCATTTTTGCGGTTTAGCTCGCGCTCCTCTCTCTCTTTTTTCATAGTCTCAAATTCGATTTCGCGAATTTTTCGCTCCAAAACTAAAGGGTCGTAAAGTTTCAGTTCGTTTTTTAGCTGCTCGTTAAGCTCCTTTTGTGCTTGCAAACGAGCGCTATAAAGTGGTGAAACTAGCTTAAACGCCACAAAAAACCCCACAACTACCGCCATCAAATACAAAAGTCGTATCTCTCGCGGTGTTCTAGTTTTTAGAAAATTTTCCATATTTTGTTCCAGTTTTTGAGATTTTTAAATTTAGAGATGTCCTAAATCAAGATGTAGCAAAAAGCAAAAAGAAAAAAGCGAAAAGCAAAAAGCGTGGCTTCTGCCATCACCACCACTTTTCGCTTGCAAACATTGACAACATCGCCAAAATTTACTTTCCGCTCTCTTTTACTGTTTCAAATTTACCCACAGACAGTAGTTTCTCCATGCGTTTTGCCAGCAACTCATCAAGCGTGAGTTTGCCGAGTTTTTCCAGTTCAGCGATAATATACTCGCCGACAAATTTAACCGCCGCATCTTTGTTTCTGTGCGCACCCATCTTTGGCTCTTCTATTACGTCATCTATGAGTCCTAGCTCTTTTAGGTCGTCAGCGGTGATCTTCATCGCTTTTGTAGCTGTTTCTATCTTTGCTGGATCGTTCCACAGAATCGCCGCACAACCTTCGGGCGAAATGACAGAGTAGACAGAATTTTTTAGCATCGCCAGCTTGTCTGCCACACTTACCGCAAGCGCTCCGCCACTTCCGCCTTCGCCGATGACGATGGCGATCGAGCGAGTTTTAAGCCTTGAGAGTTCAAAAAGGTTGCGTGCTATGGCTTCACTTTGCCCACGCTCTTCGGCACCAACGCCCGGATAAGCACCTGGTGTATCTACAAAAAAGACAACAGGAATGCCAAATTTCTCCGCCATCTTCGCACAACGAAGTGCCTTTCGGTAGCCGTCAGGCTGAGGCATGCCAAAGTTTCGCATGATCTTGTTTTTCGTTCCACGTCCTTTTTGTTCGCCTATCATCATCACTTTTTGTCCAGCGATGTAGCCCACATAGACCACGATGGATTTGTCATCGTTAAAGTGGCGGTCGCCGTGAATCTCGTAGCTGTCGCTCAAAAGCCCACGAATGTAGTCAAGCGCGTAGAGTCTGTCTGGGTGGCGGGCGAGATTTAGCCGCTGAAACTCACTTAAATTTGAATAGACTTTGTTTATCTCTTTATCCAAATTTTTTTTCAAAATCTCAACCGCAGCGTCATCGCCTTTTACCTTTGCGGCAGCAATGCTATCATCAAGTTGTTTTATGTTTTGTTCAAAATCCAAATAAGTTGCCATAGCTAATCCCTGTTATACTTTTGTCCTAAAATTTACAACACAAATTTACATCTTCTTAAACACAACGCATCCGTTAGTTCCGCCAAAGCCAAATGAGTTGCTCATCACCACGTTTAGCTCGACTTTTCGTGCGACGTTTGGCACGTAGTCAAGGTCGCAGTTTTCGTCTTTTACAAACTGGTTTATGGTCGGTGGGACGATGCCATCTCGCATCGCCATTAGCGAAATGACGGCTTCTATTGCACCAGCACCACCAAGGCAGTGTCCCACTTGACCTTTTGTTGAGCTAACTAGCGGGACTTTGTCGCCAAAGATGGCTTTAATAGCCGCCGTTTCGTTTTTGTCATTTGCAGCGGTTGAAGTGCCGTGTGCGTTTATGTAGTCAATGACCACGCCAGGGACGTTCTCTTGTGCCATTTTGTAGGCTTTTGACATGGCGCGTTTTGGACCTTCTTCGCTCGGCATGGTGATGTGAAATGCATCGCCACTCTCGCCAAAGCCTATTAGTTCAGCGTAAATTCGCACACCACGAGCTTTTGCACTCTCGTAGTCCTCCAAAAAAAGCGCACCCGCTCCCTCGCCCATGACAAACCCGTCTCTCTCGCCGTCAAACGGACGCGATGCGTGTTCTGGGTCGTCATTTCGTGTAGAGAGTGCTTTCATAGCGGCAAATCCGCCGATGCCGATGGGACACACAGCAGACTCAGCACCGACTACTACCATAGCTTTTGCTTCGCCTACCATGATGGTCTTTGCCGCTTCACAGATGGCGTGAGTAGAGGCAGCACATGCCGTTACGCTACTCAAATTTGGTCCTTTTAGGTTGTGGCTAATGGCAGTCAGTCCGCCGAGCATGTTTACGAGTGCTGACGGAATGAAAAATGGCGAGACCTTTCTAGCGCCCTTTTCAGCACACATAACGGAGTTTTTTTCTATAGCAGGAAGTCCGCCGATGCCAGCACTCGAGCTTACACCAACTTCGCCCGCTTCGTAAAATGTGCCGTCAAACGCCGCATCTTCTAGTGCGTCTTTTGCTGCTTTTAAGCCTAAATGTATGAATCTGTCTGCTTTTTTGACCTCTTTTGCGTCCAAAACGCAAGATGGGTCAAAGCCTTCTACTTCGGCGGCTATTTGGACGGGAGAGTTACTTGCGTCAAATAGTGTTATCTTGCGAACGCCCGTTTTGCCATCGCAGATGTTTTTAAATGAACTCTCTTTTTCCAAACCAAGTGCGTTGATCATTCCTAAACCGGTAACAACAACTCTTCTCAAAACTAGTCCTTTCGTTTTATATACTATTAAATTTAGCTATACTTTAAGGGCACCTCTAAAAAACCATTTAAGTAAATTTGGTGGCTTGCTTTCGAATTTGTTTTTCGAGGAAC
>DCIZ01000145.1:1601-9867 GCA_002317305.1 Campylobacter sp. UBA1713 | reverse complement strand
AAACTGGTTTTTAGAGGTGCCCTTAAACTCACGAAGTTTGTAAAATTTAAACTTAATACTACAAAAAAATACCCCGCAAAAACGCGGGGCGACAAATTTAGGCTTTTAGACCTTCGATAAACGTAACGACATCGTTGATGCTCAAAAGCTTCTCTGCCTCGCTATCTGGAATCTCCACGCCAAATTTCTCCTCCAAAGCCATAACAAGCTCAACGACATCTAGTGAATCTGCGCCGAGATCTTCTATGATCTTTGACTCTGGTTTGACTGCCTCTGGTGCAACGCTCAACTGCTCTACAACAACATCTCTTACTTCATCAAAAATTGCCATAGTAACTCTCCTAAAATTAAAAATTAGGGGTGAATTATAGACAATTTTAGCTTAAATTTAAGTAAATCAACATTTTGGTTTTACGATTTTGTAGAGTTTTTGAAATTTGGTGTGGTTTTAGAGATGCCCTTAATATAGATTTAAAAATAAAAATGGTAAAATTAGCGTTTAAAAATCATTTTAGGAAGTCAGCAAATGGATGAGAATAAGAAAAAAAGCATCGAGCTAGCCATAAAGCAGCTTGACAAGGCGTTTGGCAAAGGGACACTTTTACGAATGGGCGACAAAGAGATAGAGCCTATTGACGCCATTAGCACAGGTTCTGTTGGGCTTGATTTGGCGCTTGGAATCGGTGGTGTGCCAAAGGGAAGAATTATCGAAATTTACGGACCAGAGAGTTCGGGAAAGACCACTTTGACCCTTCATCTCATCGCAGAGTGCCAAAAGAGCGGTGGCATTTGTGCTTTTGTCGATGCTGAACATGCACTTGACCCTACTTATGCGTCAAATTTGGGCGTAGATACTGACAACCTTTACATCTCGCAGCCAGACTTCGGTGAGCAGGCACTAGACGTAGTGGAGACTTTGGCACGAAGTGGTGCGGTGGATCTCATAGTAGTAGACAGCGTGGCGGCACTTACGCCAAAGAGTGAGATAGACGGCGACATGGGCGACCAGCACGTGGGCTTGCAGGCGCGTCTTATGAGCCAAGCTTTGAGAAAGATAACAGGTGTCGTGCACAAGATGGGCACGACTGTGGTTTTCATAAACCAAATTCGCATGAAGATAGGTGCGATGGGTTACGGCACGCCAGAGACTACCACAGGTGGCAACGCACTCAAATTTTACGCATCTGTGCGGCTTGATGTGCGTAGGATCGCCACACTAAAACAGAGCGAAGAACCCATCGGGAATCGCGTAAAGGTAAAAGTAGTCAAAAACAAAGTCGCACCGCCGTTTAAGCAGGCTGAATTTGACATTATGTTTGGCACGGGCATCAGCAAAGAAGGCGAGCTAGTAGACTATGGCGTAAAGCTAGACATCATCGACAAGAGTGGTGCGTGGTTTAGTTACGAAAAGAGCAAAATAGGGCAGGGCAGAGAGAACGCAAAGGCGTTTTTGAAAGCAAACCCAGAGCTAGCAGACGAGATAACAGCAAAGATAAAGGCAAACATAGGCAACACTTTAAATGGCGGAATAGACGAGAGTTCAGACGAGGGCACAGACGGCGAGGAGTAATGTAAATTCTGTTTGTGGTTTTAGTAACATAAATTTTGCAGTCTATTTGTCAGAACAATTTTTAGAAAAACTAAAAAGACAAAAAACTGCAAATAGTGAATTTAAAAAAAATTTTGGAAGGATTTTAGATGAGTATCATTATGGATGTTTTGGCGTTTGAGGTTTTAGACAGTCGTGGCAACCCAACCGTAAAGGTAAAAGTTACGCTAGATGACGGCAGTGTGGGCGAGGCGATAGTGCCGAGTGGTGCTAGCACAGGCAAGCGTGAAGCACTAGAACTTCGAGATGGCGACAAAGCACGCTTTGGTGGAAAGGGCGTTTTGAAAGCGGTTAGCAACGTAAACGGCGCTATCGCAGATGAGATAGTGGGCATGGACGCGTTTGACCAAACGGCAGTTGATGAGGCTATGAAAACGCTTGACGGAACGAACAACTACTCAAATTTAGGTGCAAACGCCGTTTTGGGTGTCTCGATGGCAGTCGCTCGTGCCGCTGCAAATTCGCTTAGAATTCCGCTATACCGCTATCTTGGCGGTGCAAATGCGAGCATCTTGCCCGTGCCGATGTTTAACATCATAAACGGCGGAGCGCATGCAAACAACAGCGTAGATTTTCAAGAGTACATGGTAATGCCGTTTGGTTTTGAGAATTTTAGCGATGCACTTCGGGCGGTGGCAGAAATTTATCAAGAGCTAAAAAAGCTCCTAAACGAAGCTGGACACTCGACAGCAGTGGGCGACGAGGGCGGTTTTGCACCAAATTTGGCTGACAACGAAGAGCCTATTAAGCTCATCATGGAAGCCATACAAAAAGCGGGCTACAAAGCGGGCGAGCAGATAAAAATAGCGCTAGATGTCGCTAGCAGCGAGCTTTACGAAGATGGCGTTTATAAACTAGAAGGCAGGGGCTTTACGAGCGAGGAGCTAGTGGCATGCTACGAGGAGCTTTGCGACAAATACCCAATATGTAGCATAGAAGATGGTTTGAGCGAGGACGACTGGGAGGGCTGGAAACTTCTCACGGAGCGACTAGGCAGCAAAGTTCAGCTAGTAGGTGATGACCTTTTTGTTACAAACGAGAAAATTCTCTTTGATGGCATCACAAAAGGCATCGCAAACGCCATTCTCATAAAACCAAACCAAATAGGTAGCGTAACAGAGACCATGCGAACGGTGAGGCTGGCGCAGCGAAATGGCTACAAATGCATCATGAGTCACAGAAGTGGCGAGAGTGAAGATAGCTTTATAGCCGACTTTGCAGTGGCGCTAAACACAGGCGAGATAAAGACAGGTGCGACAAGCAGAAGCGAGCGTAACGCAAAATACAACCGCTTGCTTGAGATAGAGCTAGAAAATGGCGAGTTTTTGGGGAATAAAATTTGATAGGGAAGTTTTTTAGTCTGTCAAATTTGCGAATTTTGTTTTTGTTGGTCATTGTTTGTGTGGCTTTGTTATATGTCGGGCGTGTGCTTTTTGGCGAGCGCTCGCTGATGGTTTTGATGGATTTGCAGGAGCAAAAGGCAAATTTGCAAAGCGAGATAGCTAGCTACAAACAGATGAATTCGGCTTTGCAAAAGGAGTATTTTGAACTTTTGGAGATGCAAACTGCGCCAAAAAAAGTCAAGGGTGTTTCGGTTTTAAACAAAACAACGTCTCTTTTAAACAAGACGGTTGATGCGAAAGTGGAAGCAAAGAGTGGAGTAGTAGGCACAGCGACTGGAGGTGTGGCTGGCGTGGCTGGCGTGGCAGGTGCGATAGAGGCAAAAAAGAGTGCGGTTGAAACGAAAGTTAAAGTGAAAACCGACACAAAAACCGAAGCGAAAAAGAGCGTAGTTGCGACAAAAACCGAAGCGAAAAAGAGCGTAGCAAATGCAAAGAAAAATGCAATCGATGCGAAAAAAAATGCGACAGAAACAAAAAAGAGCGTAACAACGCCGAAAAAAAACACGGCAGAACAGAAGAAAACGACCGAACAGAGGAAAAATATCTCTGAACCAAAGATAAAAGGTGAAAAATGAGAAGGATTTTAATCTTAATGTTTTTTATGGTTTCGTTGTTTGGTGCTGGTGCGGAGATCATAAATTTGAGAATTCCGCAGGCAAAAGTGAGTGCAAAAGAGGCGGAGATCATAAATTTGCGAGCGCCACAGACAAAGGTCAGCACAAAGATAGACCCAAACGACAAACTACTTACACAGGTTAGCCTAGATCGTTTCGGCTCGATAGAAGTTTACGGCAAGCGAATTTTTGTGCGGACTTACTATCGTTTGGCTGGTGGAGTCCACGAGGCAAAACGTGTGGCACTGGACTTTCGAGGCGCAGATGCGTTTAACAACAAGATAATAGCAGTAGACACAAAGGCGGTTAGGCGAATAGGGCTTAGTTGCACGGACGACAAATATAGCCGTGTGATAGTTTTGTTTAACGAGAAAATTCAGTCAGAAGTGGCGCGAGTCGATGGCGGATATATGATATTTTTTGCGCAACAAGATTAAGATGAGTTTTGAATTTACGATTTGCTAGAATCGGCAAATCAACGCCGTCAATTTGCGAGGGGCGAAAGCCCCGAAGAGTATTTTGTCTTTTGAGCGAGTAAAAAAGTCAAATTCACGAAAAAACAAATTTTAAAGATTTTAAATTTTTAGGATATTTTACACTCGTTTTTTATTGTGAGTGTTGGCATTTTTTGTTGATTCTTTGCACATCTGTTTTGTAAATTTAGGGCATCTCTAAAAACATTTTGGCTTGATTTTTTACAGGAAACATCGGCTAACGCCGAGCGCTTCGCTTGTTTTGGAGCGTTTTTAGTGATTTTTTGTTTTAAAATGAGGATAATACTGACGTATTTGACGAATTTTAAGGTAAAAAAGCGCAAAAACGAACAAAAAAGCAAGCCACAAATTCAATTTAAATGGTTTTAGAGATGCCTTTATATTTTTTGTATTTAAAGATTGGGAAATTTGTTTGGAACTTTTGAGGACAAAGCGAGAGATCGGCGTTGTGTTTTTGTTTTGTGTGGTTGTTTTTTGTATAAACATCGCCATAGAGTTTTACAAATTCAGCGACTTTAAAGACCTTGAATTTCGCTTTTTGCATGCTTATGTCGAGCAAAGTTACCAAAAAACAAACAGCAAAAACAGGACTTACTTTGTCTCAAAGCTAAAAACTGACGACTTTAGCTTTTACACCACGAGCAAATTTAAGCTCACAAGCAAACGAGTAACGCTTGTTACTGTTACCAAAAAAGTTACATTTTTTGACTATATTAGCAAGAGTTTTTACATGCCGAGCTTTAAAATTCAGCCTGTTTTAGACGCACCAAAAACAGAAGTCCAAACCACCATAAATTCAAATTCTCAACATTCGCAAAACGCAAATCTGCAAAACACGTCAAATTTAAATTTGTCAGATTCGAAAACTTTACAAACCACACAAAACGTAAATTTAGAGATGGGCGAGCAAACCGCAAAAGCAAATTTAAATTTGCAAAATTCTCGTGATTTTCAAACAAAAAATTCACAAAAAATACAAAACTCAAATTTACAAAATTCACCAGAACAAACAACACAAACCACACGAACCGCAAAAACCACAAACACCACAAACACAAAAACCAAAATCACACCCACCATTCCCTTTTACCGCCAAGCCAACTACACCAGTCGCACTAGACAAATTTACACCGCCGACCTTCCGCCCGTGCCACTTTCGCAAAGAGCACGCGACTACCTAGAACAAAGCATCAGAGCACAGCACAAAAACGAAAAAATGGGCGAGTTTTACGCCGCACTTTTCCTCGCTACACCCATCTCAAAAGCACTCCGAACAGACGTTGTCAACTGGGGCGTGGGGCATCTTGTCGCCATTAGCGGCTACCATTTGGGGCTACTTTTTGGCATGTTTTACTTTGTGCTTCGTTTGTCCACAAAGCCTTTTTACGACGTGCGCCCATACCGCAACTTTCGCTTTGAACTCTCGCTTCTCATCTTTGTGCTACTTACCGCATATCTTTTCGTGCTAGATTTTACGCCGAGTTTTTTGCGCTCGTTTGTCATGAGCATCTTTGCGTTTTTTTTCCTAGCACGCGGACTTAGCGTTTTTAAACTCTCAAATTTGCTTTTGACCATCGCCGTCTCTGTTTCGTTTGCGCCGCACCTGCTCTTTTCGCTGGGTTTTTACCTCTCGTGTTTGGGCGTCTACTTCATCTTTTTATATGTGCGATATTTTGGCGAAAAAGACGCGCTAAAAACGTGGTGGAAAGTGGCGCTTCACGCCATTTGTTTCGAGATTTTTGTCTTCGGTGCGATGAACGTGCCTGTTTACTTTTTCTTTCATTCGGCGTCTCTTTACCAGATGTGTGTCATTCCGCTCGGTTACATTTTTGGCTTGTTTTTTCCCGTTACTTTGGTTTTGCACGCTTTTGGGTTTGGCTTTTTGTTTGACGAATTTTTGCTTCGTTACATCGGTTTGGCACACGAACAGACGCAGATAGTCGTGCCGTTTTGGGCGTTTTTGGCGTTTAATGCGGCTTTGCTTTTTGCATTCAAATTTAGGTTTGTGGGGATTTTGCTCTCTGTAACGGGGATGCTAGTTTTTCTCATTCCTTGCATTTTTGCTGTATTATAAAGCAAATTTTAAGCAATGTTTTGGTAATATTCAAAATCATTTTTGCAAAAGGGTCTATAGCTCAGTTGGTTAGAGCAACCGGCTCATAACCGGTTGGTCCTAGGTTCAAGTCCTAGTGGACCCACCACTTCTTTTTTTTGTTTAAATCAAATTTATTTTTTAGGACTTTTTTATGAAGAAATTTTTAGTTAAAATGGCGTTGGCATGCTCGCTTGTTTTGCCTTCTGCTATGTTTGGTTTGGCGGGCGTTTTTGTTGGAGGCGAGGGAAATTTTGCAGGAACTAGCGTAAACAGTGGCGTTCTTGGCAAAGTAAATGACAACATCTTTGGTTATGGCGTGCGTGTGGGTGCTTTTTTGGGCGACCACAGACTTCACATCGGCTACTACTATCAGCCAGAGGCGGAGAGAGGTGGCTACAAATCTCCAAAATGGAACACGAAAAAGACCGTCATTGGTTGGGATTGGGGCATCATTGGCATCGGTATGATCAAAGCTATGGCGGGCTTGCATGCGGGCTACGGCGACCTAACAGAGAAGGTAACTTATGAAAATGAGTCATACAAAGTTTCAAACAGCGGTTTTTTGGCTGGCTTTAAAATAGGTGGCAAACTTGAGCTAAATAGCCTCACAGAACTTGAGCTAGGTTTCAAAAGAGAGTGGGGCTTTTACGGCAAACCTGACATAAAAGTTGAAGGCACAAAAGCAGACTTTGACGGCTCAAAGAGCACTCGCCAAACGAGCAACATGGTCTATATTGGCTTTAACATAAAGATCGGACTTTGATTCTTTTGTTAATGTAAATTTGCAAATGGTGAATTTGAGAGTATCAAGAATAGCGGCTAAAGCTTTCGTTTGAGGGCTTTAGTCCTAAAAGAGTAACGAAAAGTTCGTCAAATTTAAGGCGAATCAAATAAGAGTGCTTGATATCTCTAAACCATTTAAATGGTTGCTTGCTTTTTTACAAAAAACTTCGTTAAGAAAAATTTATACACAACTCATTATTACATTTTTCAAATTTCAACACATTTTAAGGAGAGAAAAGTGAAAGAGATTCTCGTAGCACACTCGCCCGATGCAGATGACATCTTTATGTATATGGCGGTCAAATTTGGTTGGGTTAGCTCGCGCCTTGCTTTTAAAAACCTAGCAGCAGACATTCAGACGCTAAATGACGCCACGCTTAAAGGGCTTTATGACGTCAGTGCCATCAGTTTTGCGGCTTACCCTTTTGTCGCTGCTGACTACGCACTTTTGCGGACGGCGGTGAGCTTTGGCAATGGCTACGGACCAAAACTCATCAAAAAAAAAGGTGCGGTTTTAAAGCGAAATTTCAAAGTCGCGCTAAGTGGCGAACACACGACAAACGCTCTGCTTTTTCGCATCGTATATCCAAACGCGCGCATCGTTTACAAAAATTTTTTGGAGATAGAGGCGGCGGTTTTGAGTGGCGAGGTAGATGCGGGCGTGCTCATTCACGAGAGCATTTTGGAATTTAGCGATGCTTTGGAGGTCGAGCGTGAAATTTGGGACGTTTGGTGTGAGCTTCGTGGCGACGAGGCTTTGCCTTTGCCGCTTGGTGGCATGGCACTTCGGCGGAGTCTTGTGCTGAGTGATGCCATCGAGGTTGAGCGTGTGCTAACAGAGGGCGTGCGAGTGGCGACACAAAACAAATGTCTGCTTAGTCGCATGCTTTTGGAGCGTGGGCTTGTGCGTGTGGATGCGCAAAAGCTAGAAACCTACCTAAATTTATACGCAAACGAAACTTCTGTCGAGATGGACGAGGTGCAACTACGCGCGGTCGATAGACTCTTTGAGCTGGGCTTTTCGCATGGAATTTTCCCTGTGCGGGTGAGCGCAAAAGCAAATTTGATTCCACGAGAATATGCAAAAATTCGCAACTCATAATGTTTTTTTGTGAAACGTGTGAAATGAGCGAAGCGAAAAACCTCCTGCCTTTTGATGTGGTAAGAAGTTAAATTCGCGAAAAACCAAAACCAACGCTGTCATTCTGAGGGCAAAGCGACCCGAAGAATCCTCCGCTTTTCTGAAAACGGAGTGCGGAAAACAGAAA
>DCIZ01000145.1:0-1453 GCA_002317305.1 Campylobacter sp. UBA1713 | reverse complement strand
AAATTTGCTTTTTTGTAAATTTGACCTTTTACTCATTAAAATTTCAAAAATTTCTTCTCTTTGCTACTGCTTGCCTCAGAATAACGGCGTTTGCTTGCAAATTCCTATCACCTCACCATCACTTCATCTCTTTTGCTTTTTTGATAAATCCGCTCACGTCATAGCCGTTTATGCGCTCTTTTTGCGTGGCAAAGTAACTTTGCAAATTTGCCTTTGTGATGCGGTGTTCGCCACTTTTTATGGCGTCTAGCTGCATTTGGTTCATATTTACATCATAGTGCGTGTAATCTTTGTAGTATTTTATCTCCGAAGCGTAGTCTGTGTCATCAAAGCCCACAATCTCAACATTTGGCAAACCAGCCTCCAAAATATAACGCACAAAAGCCACTCTGTCAGCAAAAAACTGCTCTAAATTTCTGTTAAATCTATACATCATAAGCGAGTAAGTCGGCACGACAAGACTAAATTTGACTTGTGGGCTTTGACGTGCAAATTTCAGCAAATTTTCCTCAAAAAATGCGATGGTCTCGGCGTTTTTAGCGGGCAAGTTGCGTGCCAAAGTGTAGGTTTTGCCACGTTTAAAGTCGTTAAAATGTGGCTTTAACTGCTTGTGATTTTTGTCTCTTTTGAACTCTTTTATCCAGTTTTCAAAACCACCAAACCGCTTTGTGTGCCACGGATTCTTCGCCCAAACGCCTACATCTTCTAGCTTTTTAAGACCAACGCAACTTTCGCTGGTGCTAAAAACAAGAGCGCAAGCGATGAATTTTTTGTTTACGTAGAATCTCATCTGTTCAAATTTGTTTTCGCTAAAAAGATAACTCGGCATCGAGTGAATGTTGCTGTTGCGACCGCTCGTGTAGTCAAGCGAGTAAATGATGTGTTTTACGCCGCCTTTTTGGAGAACTTTTTCTAGCACAAGTCGCCTAGAGTCGTAGCTGCTACCGCTTAGGCTAAGGTTCATCCACTTGCCACCGAGCGAGCGAGTTGCCATTTGTGGCGTGGTGTTTTCTAACATAGACGTGCCTAGAATCACGCCGTCAAATTCGTAATTTTTTATGAGTCCGGGTGCGGTTAGTCGCCTGTCGCCGTAAAAAGTCGCCTCACGGAAAAAGGGCTTGTGGTAAATTTGCAGCGGGTCATAGACGTAAAGAAGTGCGCCAAGTGCGATGTATGGTAGAAATATTGCCGTCAAAATAGCTATAACGATTCTCATTTTTGCCTCCTAAAAGTTGAAATATATAAACTCTGTGTAGGTTGAATTTAGCATCGCCCACAGCCCAAAATGCACCAGCAAAACCGCCGCAAACGCTAGCCACCATGTGTTTTTTACTCTTTCTTGAATTTGACATGAGTTTTTAAACGCAAATATAAGGAAAAAGGCTAGTAAAATAAGCGAAAGCATGTTGCTTCTGTTCCACTCAACTCCCGTTTGCAACGTGAAATTTGCAAA
>DCIZ01000148.1 GCA_002317305.1 Campylobacter sp. UBA1713 | reverse complement strand
ATAAATCTCAAAGAAAATGGTGGCGAGACGGTGGGACGGAGGGCTTTCGCCCCTGCATTCAGAAAACAGAGTGCGGAAAACAGAAAACGGAAATTGTGAAAATTCGCTTTTTCGTAAAATTTAAAAATTCTACTTGCTCAAATTTCAGGAGATTCTTCGGTCGCTTACGCTCCCCTCATAATGACGGCGTTTTGTTTGGGTTTTTTTGAAATTTGAGTATTTACGCTATCGCAAAGGCGGGAGATTCTTCGCACGTTTGCGAATGACGGCACGATTCAAATTTGCTTTTTGGCGGTTTTTTTGTTACAATACCACTCAAATTTAAGCAAAAAGGATTCACGCGTGAAAAAGTTTAACATATTTCACATATTTTTTTGTTTTTTGGCGTTTGTAGCATTTTTTGGTTGCAGTCAGCCGACAGCACAAACGTCAAAAAGCGTTTCGTTTCTCATAAAGTCGCCAAATTTAAAATTTAACGAAACGGGCATCGTCAAATTTGGCGAAAATGTCCGTCTAGAAATTTACGGCAGCGGCGTAGGTGTGGGCGTGCTAAATGTGGGCGAAAAAGTGTGCGTTAGCGGTGTCTGTTTTGACAAAGTCGCCTTTAACGAAAAATACCTTCTTCGGGCGCACTACGGCGACTTTTTGAGCGACATTTTGCGCGGTGTGCCGCTTTATGATGGCAAAAATGTAGTCAAAAACGAGTGCGGTTTTAGCCAAAATTTTGACCACATGAGCTACAAAGTTTGCGCAGGCACAGCGGAATTTAGAGATGAGAAAAACGGCATTAAAATTCGCATAAAAGATCTGTAAAAAGGCAAAAAAAATGAAGCTTTGCGAGAGATTAAAAAACGAACCAGAATTTACGCAAGAACCAGAAATTCCGCCACACATAAGTGAAAATTTAGGCAAAAATTTGCGTGAATATCAAACAGACGCTTTAAAACACTTTTTTTTACAACGCAAAAACCCACAGACAAACCACCTCATGTTTAACATGGCGACAGGTAGCGGCAAAACGCTCATCATGGCGGCGCTCATTTTGGATGCGTTTAAAAACGGCTATGACAAATTTATCTTTTTCGTAAATTCTACAAACATTCTCGAAAAGACAAAGGCAAATTTTGCCGACCAAACCAGCCCAAAACATCTCTTTTCGCCAGATATAACACTGGAAGGCAAAAAAGTAGAGATAAACGTGGTAGAAAATTTCAGCGAGAGTAGAGAGGGAGACATCAACATCTGTTTTACCACCGTCCAGAGCCTTTTTTCACTTCTTACACAAGAAAAAGAAAATTCCATCACATTTGACGACTTAAAAGAGCAAAAACTGGTCTTTTTAGCAGACGAAGCGCACCACCTAAACGCCGACACAAAAAAGAAAAAAGAATATGAAAAAGATGGCTGGGAAGGTGTGGTAAAAAGGGCTTTTGAAGCTAACGATGCAAATTTGATGTTTGAATTTACAGCCACGATTCCACAAATAAAAGAAATTCAAGAGAAATACGAAGAGAAAATCGTTTTTGAATATACACTAAAGCAGTTTTGCGAGGCGGGATTTTCGAAAAAAATCACTCTTGTCAGGCACGAGTTAGACGAGCTAAAAACGCTTTTTTTAAGCGGTGTGGTGCTAAATATTTTCAGGCAGGAAGTCGCCCAAAAACACGGCATCACGCTAAAACCAGTGGTGCTTTTCAAAAGTGCAAGTATAGCAAATTCGAAAAAAAACCAAACGGCGTTTTGCGAATTTGTTAAAAATTTAACAAAAAACGAAGTTGTGAATTTTTTTAAAAGCGTGAGCGAAGAGAGCGAGCTGCTTTTTAAGGCGAAAAAGTTTTTTGAAAATAGAGAATTTGAACTCACAAATCTCATAAAAGAGAACTTTAAAAGCGAATTTTTGCTAAACGCAAACGATGACAAAGAGACAGAAAAAAACCAAATTTTGCTAAATTCGCTAGAAAACGAAAACAACTTTATTCGCGCTATTTTTGCCGTAAACAAGCTAGACGAGGGGTGGGACGTGCTGAATTTGTTTGACATAGTCAGGCTTGATGGTAGCGACAAAAAGAGCACAGCACAAGCGCAGCTCATAGGACGCGGAGCGCGCTACTTTCCTTTTGAATTTGGAGAAAAAGCGCAAGACAAACGCAAATTTGACACAGACGCCACGCATGAGTTAAGCGCGTTAGAGGTTTTAGCCTACCACAGCTACAACGATGTCGGTTTCATAGAGGAGCTAAACCGCGAGCTCATTAGCGCTGGACTAAAAGACAAAAACGAGAAAAAGCTAACGCTAACGCCACGCAAAGGTGCGGAAAATGCAAAAACGGTGCGTTACGCAAAAAACAGGTGTGTTAAAAAAGAAAATTCGCTTTTGGCGACTTTTGAGCCAAAATTTGAAAACGCACTAGAAATTCCGCTTTTTTCTAGCGGCGTGAGCGAAACGAAAGTGGAGTTTGAGGAGCTAAAAACAAGCGAGCCGAATTTTAGGAATTTTAAATTTGGCACGATTGTAAATTTGCCGACTTTTCTAAAAGCGTGCAATGTTTTAGGCATGAGTTTTGAGAGTTTAAAGGGCGGTTTTAAAAGTAGGCGTGAGTTTTACGAGGCTTTAAAAGTGCGAGATATTTGGCTAGACAGAGCACAAAACACAGGGACGGCAAAAACGCGGTTTAGCATAGCTAAATTTGTTTTACAACAATACAAAAAAACGCAAAAAGAAAAAAGCGAATTTGAGGGCAGTGAGTTTTTTGTGGCGACTACGACGCTAAAAGAGCGCGAAATTTTTACGACAAAAGAGGTTGTTGAAAAGAGTTACGAGTGGCTTTATTATGATAAATTTTTAAAAGACTCCGAGCTTGAGGTTGAGTTTTTGAAATTTGTAGAGGCAAACAAAGAGCGTTTGAGTGAAAAATTCAAAGAGTGGTTTGTGGTGAGAAATGACGGTTTTGACGAATTTAAGCTTTACAACTTTGAGAACGGCAAAGGTTTTGAGCCGGACTTTTTGCTTTTTGGGCGGGACGAAAGTGGCGAAAGTGGCGAATTTGAGTGCATTTTTGAGGCAAAGGGCGAAGATAGAGCAGATAATAAAACAAATAAATGGAAAGAGGAGTTTTTAGCTTTGCTTGACGGTAAAACTTTACAAAAAAGCGAAAATGGCTTTTCGACCGAAAAGCTAAATTTAAAAGGTTTTCCGTTTTTTAAAAAGGAAAACAACGCTAAATTTAAAGAGAAATTTGAAGAGCTTTGCGAGAAAGAAAAAGGAAAAAAAGATGAATCTTGAGATTTTCGAAAATGAAGATTATGTCAGCGATCTTAGCGTTAGAATGGCTCATCACAACACCGCCATCGAAGGCAACACGCTAACCCAAAACGAAACGGCGTCCATTTTGCTAAATGGCATCATTCCTAGAAAAATCAACGAAAGGGAGTTTTTTGAGGTGAAAAATTATCAAAAAATCCTTCCTTTTTTGATTCGTAGTTTGCGAGAAAACAGGGCGTGTGATGGCGAATTTTTAAAAGCGGCTCATGCCATTTTGCTTGAAAATTTGATCTACAATGCAGGCAAATTTAAGACTACTCAAAACATGATAGTCGGCGCAGATTTTGAAACAACACCGCCATATCAAGTGTCGTTTGTGCTAAAAGACCAAGCGCAAAATTTGGCATTTTGCCTAAATTTGGCAAAAAACGATGACGAGAAATTAAAGGCGATTTTACAGCATCACATTCGTTTTAAAAGAGTCCATCCGTTTAGCGATGGCAACGGCAGAGTAGGGCGGTTTGCCATGTTTTATCTGGTTTTACAAAACGGCTTAACGCCTTTTACTATAAGCAAAGATTCTAAAAACGAATACATTCACGCTTTAAGAAACGAAAGCGTGGAGGAGTTGTTTGTGCTAGCCAAACAGATGCAAGAGTTTGAGCTGGCTAGAATGAATAAATTTGTAAATTGTAAGATTTAAACAAGGCAATAAACGATGTTGATAAAAAAGGCTTTAAATATGATGAGCGAAGAAAAGGCGGTAGAGTTGTTTAGTCGTGCTAGACTGGACGGTTTTGCTAGTTTGGACGAGCATTTTGCAAATTTTAGACTAATACAAAAATTGGCTTTAAAAATTGGCGTTTTAGAGATCGTTACTAGAAATAAAATCGCTAAAATTTTAGAAATTTCAGATGATAAAAGAATAAGTAAAAAAACATTTGGATATTGGTGTGAGATTATGAATGATGTGAAAATTCATAATCAAGTTGTAAATTTAGACAATATGAATTTTAAAGATTATTCTAAATTTAACAAACATAACAATATGTTCAATTATCAAAAAGTTAAAATTGTTTTTAATTTAGCTCTCACTATACGAAACAGAGCATTTCATTTTGAAAATTTGTATAAACTAAATGAAAACAAGAGACCTAGAATTTCTACTTCTTTAAAATTTGGAAAAGAAAAGGTTTTAGTTGGTGTAGATCCTGATAAATTAGAGATTTTCATTAATGATCTATTGGTTAGTTTTGATAAAAAGCTTTTGGAGATTTAAAAAGGTGGCGGTAAAGCACCGCCGTGAATGTCGCTGGTGATTGTAGCAACATTTGCTTAAATTAAACTGAATTTACCGAAATATCGAGGAAAATAGGAGAGAAAAATGGAAAATGAGCTTTTAGAGAGGTTAAAAAGCAAATTTGGCAGTGAGCTAAATTTGCGGAGTTTGGCGGTAAAAAATGATGCGGAGTTAGTGGCGTTTTTGCTAGCGGATAGTGAGCTAAAAGCGCGGTTTTTTACGCAGGTGGCGGGTGCTTTTGTTTTTAAACAGAGCGAGTTTTTGGAGTTTTTAAATTTGCGAATTTTAGGCGAGAGCTACACGCGTTTTTCTAACAAAATAGGGCTTTTCACAGGCGAGAAATTTTTGCGTCAAAATTCAGATGTGGTGCTAAATTTTCCTTTTAAAGATGGCGTTTTGCAAGGTTCTCAAAGCCACGACGATGACAAAAACAGCGAGCGGTTTTTTAACGAAATTTTAGAAAAAAGCCAAATAGACGTGCTTTTTTCAAAAAAGGTTTTGACAAATTTTAGTTTTGTTGGTTTGCGTGGCGAGACGGGCGAATTTGAGGCGGTGGAGCGGGCTTTGCGGTGCGGTGCGAGCCTTCTACTAAAAGGAAACAACCTTTTAGCGCTTCACTCTTTAAAAGGCAAATTTGCTAAAAGTGTAAAGCTCATCTACATAGACCCGCCTTACAACACGGGAAACGATTCTTTTAACTACAACGATAAATTTAACCACAGCACATGGCTAGTTTTCATGAAAAACCGCCTAGAAGTGGCGCGGGAGTTTTTGCGCGAGGACGGCGTCATTTTTGTGCAGTGCGATGACAACGAGCAGGCTTACTTAAAGGTGCTGATGGATGAAAT
>DCIZ01000121.1 GCA_002317305.1 Campylobacter sp. UBA1713 | reverse complement strand
GGTTACTACGCAAGCAAAGCCTATGTTTTGCGTCTTACAAGAGCGCTTCGGGCGGAGTTAAAAGCGGCAAAAAGCGATGTATATGTGGGTGCGCTTTGTCCTGGACCTGTGAAAACAAATTTTAACGCCGTTTCGGGGGCTGAGTTTGCGGTTTCTGGACTGGAGGCGGACTTTGTCGCACGCTACGGCGTGGAAAAAATGCTAGCAAAAAAAGGCATTATAGTGCCCGGTTTTTTGATGAAACTGACTCGCTTTTTTGCCGCTATTTTGCCAGAAACACTTACAGAAAAAGCTGTTTTACTGGTGCAAAAAGGACGAAAAAAGTAGACAAAAATGAAGTGATGAGTGCGGAATTTGACAAATTCAAAAAAAGCAAATTTTTACAAATTCCGCTTTTTGTTCTACGCATTCTGTTTTTTTGTTATAGCCGTTACTCATAAGAAAGCGGTGTCGCCAAAATTTCATCTCACCTGCAAGCTTTAAATCTACTAAAAAACGCTTCAAACTCATCTCTCATCTCATCTCCAACCTCGCCAAACGCCTCAAGTAACATCTCGTAACTTCCACTTCCGCCTAAAAAATCCCAAAAATCCTCCGCTATCTTTATCTCTTGTGCCAGGTCAAACATACCTTTTAACGTCCAGCGCGAATATGGTTTTGGGAAGTATGGATTGTAAGGAATGGCTAAAAGCGAATTTGTCTTAACGCCATCGTTTTGCAAAGCCTCCATCGCCACCCACGTTAAAAGCGTGCGTTTGTAGTCCACAAACGAGCTTTTGTTTGGTTTTGCGGTTTTTAGGTCAAACAGCCAAATTTCATTTTTGTTTTGTAAAAACAAGTCTGCTTTTACAGGCTTTACTCTTACGAGCTCGCCGCTTTTTGCCACTTTTAGAATCATTTCAACTTCTGCAAATTTATCAGCCTCACTTAAGCCACTTTCTAAATTTGCCATAATCTCGCTTATTAGGTAAAGCGCATTTTTGCTTACAAACTCACCTACTACAACCTGCTTTTGAGTTATCTCAAATTTGGCTTTTGCCAACAAAACCGCAACAGGCTCAAAGATGCTCGTTCCAAAAGTGGTGTTTAGCCCCTGAATAAAACTAAAAAGTGCCATCTTGTCGCTACCGATGAGCCTTTCGTGAAACGGCATGTAGTTTGTTTCTGGCTCATATGTGGCAAATTTTTTTCGCAAAACCGACTTTAAAAGCTCTTTAATGCTACTTTTCATCTAGCCTCCTTTAAGTGAAAAATTGTCTCGCTGTAGCGATTTTTGTTTTTTTCGCTTCTGTTTAAAACTGGACGTTCAAAACGCTCAACTATCTCCATCTTTGCCAATGTAGCAATTTTTGGATATAGGTCAAATTTGTCATTTGCTACCAAAAACACATCATAATCTTCTTTTAAAAACCGCTTTGCGTTTAGTAAAACTTCGCTAATTCCCTTTACATATGCCTCTTTTGCGACTTTTGTTGCTCCATTTTTTAGCGAACCGATCTCGGCTTCATCGTTTCTTTGTAGGTCAAAAATTTCATATGCATACGCATGTTGTTCGTGGTAGTCTATGAGCCCAACATACGGTGGCGAGCTAAAGACTCCAGCTATCTTTTCGTGTTTTATCTTCTCTGCAAACTTTGGGTTAAATTTAGCAACTTCATCTACGATGTTTACACTTCTAGAATCGGCATTTAGACAAATTTGAGTTGTAGCACTCCTAAAATTTGCAAACTCACTAAACCGTTTCACACAGTCAGTTCCATAACTTTTAAACCATTTTAAAATGCTAAAAAGTGGCTTGCAAATTCGCCCGTGTTTTGAGCAGTAGTAGCTTTTTGTAACAGGGCTTACAAGTGTGGCTAAATCTGCGTGCGTCGTGGCTCTTGTGCTTCTAGCGGTGCGACTTAAGATGATTTTAAGAATGTTTTGTAGCTCTTTTGGCGAGTGCTCTATCTCGCTTTTTAAAAGCAAAATCTCCTCTCTTACACACTTAAAAAACCACCTTTCCAAAAACGTCCCATTTTGAGAAATTTCCAAATTTACACCATGTTTTTTAGCTATATTTTCAAAAATTCCCAAAAATTCCGCCTCTTTTTCTGTACCAAATTTCGCTTCGTCTATCTCTTTTAAAACAACTTGTCGCTTGAAAGATTGTGGAAAATTTTGTGCGTTAAATTCACTTAAAGCCAAATTTAACTCGTTTTCAAAAGCCAAAATTTTGCCCTCTTTTTGCTCCAAAACCAAATTTAGCCTAACCAACTCGTTTTTTAGCCTGTTTAGGTCAAATTTGGCGATTTTCGAATTTGCCAAAATGGCGTTAAAAGCCGAAATATCCACGCCAACGCCATCAAGCCCAAGCTCATTTGCTACCGCCAAAGTCGTCCCGCTTCCGCTAAAAAAATCCAGCACCACATCGCCTTTTTTAAAACACGAACTTTTTTTTAGTTCATCAGTGTGCGTGTCCAAAAAATACTCCACCAACTGCGGAATAAATTTGCCTTTGTAAGGATGAAGTCTGTGAATGTGCTTTGTCGTCTCTGCCTCTTTAAACTCACTAAAAGAGAGTGGATGTGTGCTTAACGCTGAATTTTTGATATTTGCATAATATGTCTGCAACTCAAATTTGTCTATTAGATTGTTTTCAAGTCGTGCTATTTTACCATAATTTAACAAATATGTAATGTTTGACGTTGTTACATTTTTACCCAAAAATTCGCTCGCCCACGCCGCCGCTTCTTTAACTGAAAATGTCGTTTCAAATTCGCTAAACAAATTCATCTACGCTTCCATCTCCACCATCTCCCACGGAAGTCCCTGTCTGCCGAGCTCCTCCATGAAAGGCGTGGCGTCAAACTCCTCCATGTTAAAGACCCCTTTGCCGCTCCACTTTCCAGTCGCCACCATCAAAGCGCCTATCATCGCTGGCACGCCTGTCGTGTAGCTCACCGCCTGCGCGCCCGTCTCTTTAAAACACGCCTCGTGGTCGCAAACGTTGTAGATGTAGACTTTTCTTTTCGCTCCGTCCTTTACGCCCTCTATGACACAGCCTATGTTTGTCTTGCCTTTTGTGCGCGGTCCTAAGCTTGCTGGGTCTGGCAAAAGTCTCTTTAAAAACTGAATAGGCACTATCTTTACGCCATTGTGCTCTACCTCGTCTATGCGAAGCATGCCTACATTTTCTAGGCATTTCATGTGCGTTAGGTAGCTCTGCCCAAAAGTCATAAAAAAGCGAATTTGCTTTAAGCCACGAATGTTTTTAACCAAGCTTTCAAGCTCCTCGTGGTAAAGCAAATAGCTATCTTTCTCGCCCACTTTCGGATAGTCCCAAACCATTTTTATCTCCATGGGCGCTGTTTCTATCCACTCGCCCTCACGCCAAAACCGCCCCTTTGCACTCACTTCACGCAAATTTATCTCTGGGTTAAAATTTGTCGCAAACGGGTAGCCGTGGTCGCCTGCGTTGCAGTCAAGGATGTCTATGTAGTGAATCTCGTCAAACAAATTTTGCTGTGCGTAAGCGCAAAAGACGTTAGTAACTCCTGGGTCGAATCCACTTCCTAAAAGTGCCAAAGTGCCCGCCTCTTTAAAGGCTTCGTCTTTTGCCCACTGGAGTTTATACTCAAATTTAGCCGTGTCTGGATGCTCGTAGTTAGCCGTGTCTATGTAAGGCACTTTGCACGCTACGCACGCGTCCATGATGGCTAGGTCTTGGTAAGGCAAAGCGACATTTAGCACGAGGTCGGCCTGTGTTTGGCGTATGAGCTCTTTTAGCGCCTCTGTGTCATCTGCGTCTATTTGGGCGGTCTCTATCTCCACACCCAAACGCTCTTTTATAAACGCTGCGATTCTGTCGCACTTTGACTTTGTGCGACTAGCTAGCGTTATCTTGCTAAAAACGTTTGTGTTCATGGCACACTTTACTGTAGCGACTTGACTCACGCCACCTGCTCCGATGATGAGAATGTGTTTCATTTTGTTCCTTTAAGCAAATTTAAAATTCAAATTTATCAAAAAAAACGTTAAATGTTGGTTAAACGGCACTAATGATGTAGTCTGGCAAAGTCTCGTGCGTTTTTGCAAGCGACTTAAGTGTAGGCGGAAGGGCAAAGCTGGCGGGCACAGCTCTTTTTAGCACCACTTCGTCGCCCTCTTTCACAAAGCTAACTGCGTTGTTTGCTTTTATGGCGCCGCCGCCGTTTAGCGAAAAGCCACTAACCGCCCAAAACTCCACCCCAAGCGTCTCTGTGTAGACTTTTAGTATGGTGTAGGCGACTTTTAGCCCCATAAAACTCCCCGGCGTGTTGGCGTAGCCCACAGAGGTGATGTTGTAGCGTTTTTGTGTGTTTTCGAGAATTTCGACAAGTGCTTCGCTGGCGTGTTTTTGGCTTAAAAGTTGCTCTTTTAGCACGCCGTTTTCGTAGATACCGACAAGCAAAGGAGAGCAAAGCGAGATGACTAAAAGCTCGACAGAGGGCTTTTTTGTGCTGGTTGTGCTGGTTAAATTTCTGTTTTCGTGTTCGTTTATCATGTGAATCCTTTTTTTAGCATCTCTAAAAACTAGTTTGGCTCGGTTTTTCGGAGTGTTTTACACAGAAACATTTTTGCTTCGCAAAAAGCGCTTCGCTTGTTTTTAGCGATTTTTTGTTTTAAAACGATGGAGTTTGCTGACGTATCTGACTAGTTTTAAGGCAAAAAGCGCGAAAACAAGCGAAGTGCTCGGAGTGCCGATGTTTCTGTGAAAACTCTCTCAAAAAGCAAACCGCAAATTTAGTTTAAATAGTTTTTAGAGATGCCCTCTACTCCACCACGACAAACTCTTGTGGTTCTACAAAAAATTCCGCCGTTTGGTATGGGCGTAGCGAAGTGGCTACTTCATTTGGCACTAAAAAGCAAAATTCACGTCCAGCGAATTTTACTCTAACTTCGCTAAACTTTACCCCTTTTAAAAGAGAGAGAATTTTGCCACAAATTCGATTCTCTGCCTTTTGGTAAATTTTTTCAGATTTTTGTTGATTTTCATTTTCAAAAGTTTCGCGGTGTAAATTTGTTAAATTTTGACAAATTTGAATTTGACTACCTCTCTCTTTGTTTAAATTTAACAAAAAAACCCTGTTAAACCCAAAAAAAACACTCTGCCCCACACGCAAATTTGACTTTTTAAAACTCTCTATGTCCATCACCGCTTCAAAACTCCCAAAAACTTCGCCAAAATTTGTGCTTTTTTCTGAAGTTTCTGTGTCTGCATTTTCTGAGTTTTCTGCGTTTTCAGCATTTTCAGATGCCTCAAAACCCCCAAAAACTTCGCTCGCTTCACTCGCTTCGCTAGCTTCACTCACTTCGCCCACCAAAGTCGCACTCACGCTGTCTAGCGAAATTTGCGTTATCTTCACAGGGAGTAGATTCTTTAAATTTACCAAATTTTTAGAAAGCGCACCCACCGCCTCTTCGCTAAAATTTTCTAGCTGCAAATTTTTACAAACACGCCGCAAAACCTCTCGCTGCACTAAGCAGACTTGGTCATAAACGCCTATTAGCCAGCGTGCGTAGTCGCTCAGCTCGCTCCCGCTGTTTTTTCTGTTGCCACTCGTTCTGACTATGAGCGGCTCTTTTGCCAGCGTGTTTATCTCGTTTATGTTGTCCCACGCGTTTTTATAAGAGATGCCGACCTCTTTTGCCGCTTCGGTGATGCTTTTTGTCCGCTCTATGGCTTTTAACAAGCGAATTTGACGGCGTAAAACACGCGAATTTCCCATGAGTAGCTTTAAATTTACATCGACTTCCATCGCCTCTCCTTTTGGCTACCTGCCAAACCTAAGCAAAGCCGACCCCCACACAAAACCGCCGCCAAATGTGTCAAAAAGTAGCATTGAGCCCTCTTTTGCTCGCCCGCTTTCAAAGGCGTGGTTTAGTGCTAACGGCACGGATGATGAGCTGGTGTTGCCAAATTCAGCGATGGTAACTACGCACTTGCTATCTGGCAAATTTAGCCGCTCTTTTACGGCGTTTATGATGCGTAAATTTGCTTGATGTGGCACAAAAAGGTCTATCTCTTCGGCACTCACGCCGTTGTTTTCTAGTATCTCTAACACATCCTGCGTTAGCGTTTGGACAGCATATTTGAAAACATCGCTACCGTTCATCTTTACAAAATTCAGGCGGTTTTTTAGCATCTCTTCGCTGTAAGGATGCACGCAACCACCGCCCGGGTTTATGAGCCAGTCGCCCTTGTCGCCATCGCTACTTGTGTGGACATCGAGGATGTAGTTTTTGCCGCCACTTGCACTCACTACGCCCGCACCAGCACCGTCTCCAAACAAAACGCACGTGTTTCGGTCGGTGTAGTCTACGATGGCGCTTAGTTTTTCAGCGCCGATGATGAGGACGTTTTTCTTCGCACCACTCTCGACCATTCCTTTTGCCAGTTGCAAGCAGTGGACAAAGCCCGCACACGCCGCACTTATGTCAAGGGCGGTAATGCCCACAAGCCCTAGTTTGCTCGCTATGATGCAAGCAGTAGAAGGCATGCAGTGGTAGTCTGGCGAAACGGTTGCACAGATGATCATGTCTATATCTTTGGCTTTTAAATTTGCACGCTCGATCGCTTTTAGCGCCGCTTTGTAGCCCAAGTCGCTCGTAAATTCATCACTCGCTGCGATGTGCCTACGCTCGATTCCTGTGCGTTTTACTATCCACTCATCGCTAGTTTCAACCATCTTTTCAAGATCACTGTTTGTTAAAATTCGTTCAGGAGCATAAGCACCAATAGAAACCAAAGAAGCTTTTGTCATTTCTCGCCTTAAAAATTGAAGTTAAAATATATGGGGCATCTTTTAAAAAACCAAATTTGACATAGGTTTTTGTCTCAAAAATTTATCTATTTTATTGTAGGGCATCTCTAAAAACTAGTTTGGCTTGATTTCGAGAAATGTTTTTAGCGATTTTTTTGTTTTAAAACGAGGAGCATAGCAGGCTATGTAACGAGTTTTAAGGCAAAAAAGCGAAAAAACAGGCTCGAAAGTGAGCCATTAACTTTCGTTTAAGTAGTTTTTAGAGATGCCCTGTAGTATATTTGCAAAAATAAAATAAAAGCAGACAAAAGGCGTTGCCTCGTCTGCCTATATTTCACATCTGCTAGTTTTTGCTTGCCCAATTTTTAAGCATAACAAAAAATCCAGCAAGTGTAATTTCAAAAAAAAAGAAAAAGCTTTTCACCAAAATTCGAATTTACGAAGTAAAGCTATAAAACATGTTTATTTACAAAAAACAAACAAAGCCTCTTGTAAAAAGCGAGTTTATAAAACCAAAAAAAGCAAAAACCACGCCACGCCACGCCACAAGCAGCCTACTTCGCCAGTTTTGCCTCTATCGAGCTGTTGATTCTAGAATCGGCAAATTTGAGTGCCTGAAAAACAGCGTTTTTAATAGCTTTTGCTGAACTCTTACCGTGGCTAACGATGGCACAGCTTTTTAACCCCAAAAGTGGCGCACCGCCATATTCGTCATAGTCCATCTCTTTTTTCATGGCACGAAAAGCAGGCTTCATCAAAAGCGCACCTAGCTTTACGACAAAAGATTTTTCTACCTCGTTTTTTATGATCTTGCCTACCGCACTTCCCGCACCTTCGCTCGTTTTTAACAAAATGTTACCCACAAAACCATCGCAAACGATGACGTCCACGCTACCGTCAAAAACCTGATTTCCCTCTGCGTTACCCACAAAAGACTCAAGTCCTTTGCAAAGTTCAAACGCCTTTTTGCTGACTTCGTTGCCTTTGCAGTCTTCTTCGCCGTTGCTTAAAAGTGCTACGCGTGGCTTCTCTAGCCCCATGATCTCACGCGCATATGCCTCGCCCATCACCGCAAATTCATAAAGATACTCCGCCGTGCAGTCGGTGTTTGCACCCACGTCCAAAACTAGCGTCTTTCGCCCTACACAAGTCGGCATGAGAGTCGCAAGTGGCGAGCGTGAAACACCTTTTAGTCGTCCAAGTCGCAAAGTCGCCAAAGTCATAGTCGCACCGCTGTGCCCAGCACTCACAACCGCCGCACAATCCCCGCTTTTCACCAGCTCAACCGCCTTAAATATAGTGCTATCTTTGCGTTTTAACACATCTGTCGCTAGCTCACACATGGCAAAAACATCGCTACTTTCAACGATCTCGATCTTGTCTAAATATTTTTGTGGGATTAGTGGTTTTATCTGTGTAGAATCGCCGACCAAAACGGCAAAAAAGTCTCTAACGTCCAACGCTTGCAAAACACCTTCAACGATCGGCGTAGGACCGAAGTCCCCGCCCATAGCATCAACTGCGATTCTCATCTCAATACTCGCCAGTTGTTTTGTTTACACGATGAGGCATCTTCCAGCTACCATCTTTGTCTTTTACAGGCAAAGGAAGTGTAACTGTGTAGTGAGTCCTTCTTTTAGCCGCTCTTGCGTGGCTAACACGTCTTTTAGGAACTGCCATTGTTATCTCCTTACATTAAAATTTAACTACAAAAACAAAATTTGCTTTTGGCTTGCCAGTCATCTTTTGTTTTCGCAGTCGTTACAATAAAAATAGTCGCCATTTAGAAGTTCTATCTCGCTTTGTGCCACTTCGTAGATGTCTATTACACCGTCTAAAAATTCATAAGCATCGCAAAACTCTTCACCCTCAACGCCTTTGTAGATGCCGTTACTCAAAACGAGAGTAAGCTTTTCGTCTGCTTTAACGACCACGCTTTCGCCACAACCGTCACACGCGTGCTGAAATTCGCCACTCAAAACGCCACTTAACTCTGCCAAAGTAGCACTTTTTTTTGTTATCTCACCACAAAAACGCACATTTTCAACACTAACATCAAAAGAACTTTTAGGTAAAAGTTTGTCAAACCAAAACTTCATGTAACAACCAAAATATAAAAATAAAACTGCCGATTATACCAAAAAAACCTTAAAAATATATAATTAAAGGGCATTTTTAAGGGCATCTCTAAAAACCAGTCTGGCTTGATTTTTCGGAGTGTTTT
>DCIZ01000028.1:9218-11498 GCA_002317305.1 Campylobacter sp. UBA1713 | reverse complement strand
CTGGTTTTTAGAGATGCCCTTAAATCCTAAACATTAAACACCGCCAGCGAAAGATAGCTGACTAAACACTATGAGCTAAACACTAAAAATTTGCGGTTTGCCGAAAAAAATTTCTAGCTTTTCCAGCTTTTGCTCCTGTGGCGTGAGCGTTTTTGTCGCTGCAAATTTAAACACATTTGGTGCTTTTGGCGTTTGACTACTCTCACGCTCGCTAGAAAAATTCGCCGTCTCGCTAAAACCAAAATTCGAATTTGTCGAATTTGCAAAACTAGCTATCTCGTTTGGCGATGAATTTGTAGCAAAATTCGAATTTGAAAAATTCGCCGTCTCGTTTGAGCTGTTTAAAACTGGAGTTTGCGAAGCCTCAAAGCCAGTATTTTCACCAAAATTCTCAAAATTCGAATTTTCACCAGTAGAATCATAAAACTCATTTGGCAAAAAGTCGCTCTCCACATTTGGCACAAAGCTACTCGTTTGGTCGCTAAAATCGTCAAAACCGCCAACGCCAACGCCACCAAAACCGCCACTAACGCTACTTTTTGTGCTAAATTCAAATTTTGGCACACTAGGCGCGCCCAAATTTTCAGAAACGTCAGAAACGCCAGCCACATTTGCCACACTTTTAGATTCCTGAATTTTTTTTTGAGAGAATCTAGTCGCAAAATGTTCAAAATCATTCCTATTTTGCTCGCCCGCCAAAACCCTTTCGCTACTTTTTTCCTCTACAAATTTGGCAAAATCACTCTTTCTCTCGCTTTGCGTTAGCTTAAATTTGGCTTTTGGTGCAAAAAACTCACCCAAACACTCGCGCAAAAACTTGCCGTTTTCTTGTAAAAACGCACTCGTTTCGTCCGTTTTGTCATACTCAAGTAGCAAATTTTGCCCGTCAAATTCGACAAAACGCAAATGGTTGTCAAAGCACTCGCCAAGCTTTGTGCTTCGGTCGTAGAGTTTGTTTACAAAAGCAGCATAAACAGCGGCGTAGTCGCGTTTTTGTGGCGGTGGCGGCGTGGTTTCAGGCGCTTGCAAAACAGGCGAAACTGGCGAAACGGGCGAAGTGTGCGAAACAGGCACAACTGGCGAAAAAGCAGGCGAAGTCGGCACGCGCGTTTGATTTTGAAAACGCTCGCTACTAGACAAATTCAAATTTGCCTCGCCCACAGCAGTCGCTACATCAAAAAGTTTCATCGCTTCACGCATGGCAAAAACACTCAGGTAGAGGACAAATTCGCCGTCCGCACCCTCGCTTAACATCTTTTGGGCGTTGCTTAGAATCTTAAAAAACCGCTCCAAAACCAGTGTCGAAAATGGCGAATCACCACTCAAAAGCTTCGCCTTTGCGCTTTCTATCATCTCGCCTATGACGATGCCTGTGTCGCTATCTTCTAGGCTTTTTAAAAGCGCGACCAGATCGCCCTCCACAACGCACGAAAATATCTCTTCGATGCGCGCAGGATCTAGCAAACCGAGCATGTCAGAGACTGCATTTTGCGTAACATTGCCGCCGCTAAACACGATGGCTTGGTCTAAAAGCGTGAGCGTGTCTCGCATGCTTCCGCCGCCCGCTCGTGCTAGCACCTCAAGCGCTCTTGCTTCAAAAGGGACATTTTCGCTAGTTAGCACGCTTGAAAGGTGCGCTGCGACTGACGAGCGCGCGATGGACTTAAAGCGAAAGTGTTGCGTGCGGGAAAGGATGGTGGGCGGAAGTTTTAAGGGGTCAGTTGTAGCCAAAATAAATTTGACATAAGCTGGCGGCTCTTCAAGGGTTTTCAAAAAGGCGTTGCTAGCCTGCGTGGTGAGCATGTGCGCTTCGTCGATGATGAAAATTTTAAAGCGTGCCATAGAAGGCGCATATTTTGTCTGCTCTATTAGCTCTTTTATGTTTTCGATGCCTCTGTTACTAGCTGCATCTAGCTCGACTATGTCTAGGTGTCGCCCTTCGTTTGCCGCCGCGCAGTTGTCGCACGAGTCGCACGGGTGGGCGCTGATGCCACGCTCACAGATGAGCGCTTTTGCGAAAATTCGTGCGCTACTGGTCTTTCCGCTACCACGAAGTCCGCTAAAAAGATAGGCGTGCCCGAGATTTGCACTCTCTAGTGCGTGGCTAAGCGAATTTCGCACCACATCTTGTCCGACAAGCGAGTCAAACTGTCTAGGACGATACTTTAAAGCTAGTGCTTGTTTCATCTTTTTTTCCTTTTTTGGTTTTTTGCGTTCAGAATGCGGAGTGCAGGTTATGCGATTCTTTAGAATCGACAAACAAATTCACGAAAAAGCGAA
>DCIZ01000028.1:5867-9196 GCA_002317305.1 Campylobacter sp. UBA1713 | reverse complement strand
TCCGTTTTCCGTTTTCCGTTTTCCGGTACAGCCGTCATTCTGAGCGTAGCGTTAGCGAAGCGAAGAATCCCCTGAAATTTGAATTGCAAATTTACTAACTCCTAAATCCTGACTCTTAAAAAAAATCACTCAAGAACTCGAACGCTACTTGCTTCTATTTTGTTTCTGTAACCAAATTTGACCTCAACGCGTCCGAAAATCTCTACTAGATCATCAAGCGTAACCTCCTGCTCGCCCCACGCTTCGCCCTCTATCTCGACTATTATCTTATGTTTGCCATCGCTAAATTCGTAGTCGTCATCGCTAACACGCCGCACTATAGAGCCGACTAGCCGAACGCTCGCCTCGTTTCTGCTTTTTAGCGCCTCTCTTACGCTCGTTACTTCCGCCTGCCAGCTACTAGTTCGCCAGCCATCATAACTCTCTTTAAAACCATCGCCAAAAGCAACGCCAAAGAGAGAAAACAGCAAGATAAATTTATATAAAACTACTCTCATTTTAACTCCTTTGTTTCGGAAAACAGAAGACGAAATTTGTCGAAATTCACTTTTTCTCGAATTTAACGATTCTGCTCGCTCAAATTTCGGGGGATTCTTCGGTCGCTTCGCTCCCTCAGAATGACGACTTCGCACGACTTTTTTCGCATTTTGAACGCATTCCGCATTCACCGCTGTTTCACCAAAGCAAAAAACTCACGTCTAGTCGCTGCGTGCTTTATGAAGCTACCACGAAGTGCCGAAGTAGATGTGATGGAATTTAGCTTTTGAACACCTCGCATCTCCATGCACATGTGTCTAGCCTCTATGACTACGCCCACGCCACGCGGTTTTATGGTTTCGTTTAGCGCATCTGCTATCTGCTCTGTGAGCTGCTCTTGAATTTGCAAACGCCGCGCAAAGACTTCTATTAGGCGTGGAATTTTACTCAGCCCCACCACACGCCCGTTTGGTATGTAGCCCACATGAACGCGCCCGATGATGGGCAGCAAGTGGTGCTCACAAACGCTGTAAAAGTCTATGTCGCGCACCAGAATCATCTCGCTGTTGCTACTCTCAAACATCGCTTCGTTTAAAATTTGTTGTGGGTCTTGGTGGTAGCCGCTTGTCAAAAACTCCCACGCTTTTTCCACTCTACGAGGCGTTTGTAAAAGCCCGTCTCTGTTTGGGTCTTCGCCTATTTTTAGTAAAAATTCTCTAAATAACTCTTGCATCGTTCCCCTTTCGCTTTTTAAATTTACTGTATCGTTTTTAGATATCCGTTGTCGCTTAAAAAGAGATAAAGCTCGCCCAAAATTTGCTTTTTTGCCTTTTCGTCCACTAGCTCTGACTTGCTAATGCGCTCGTTTAGCGTGTCTTTTATGAGATTTACATCGTAGTCCATGTCATCTAAAATGTCAAGTATATTTTGGCTCTCCAAAATGTCTTTCACCTCATAACCGCCATTTTCACCGACTAAAATAGTAGCCTCTGTCGGATGGACAAAAAGGTTGTGGCTCATGCCCAGCACCTCTTGGTAAGCGCCCACGAGAAAAAAGCCCAAAAAATACTGCTCTTTTTCTAGGTCTACGTCGTGCAAAAAAAGCGGATTTTTCTTTGCATCAAAGCCTATCTCGCCATCGCTGTCGCACGTTATGTCCCAAATGGACGCACTCAAAGTCGCCTTCTCATCTAGCCTGTCAAGCGGCATGATGGGAAAATTTTGCTCCAAACCCCAAAAGTCTGGCAAGCTCTGAAACATGGAGAAATTCACCAGGTAACGCTCCTGAACCTCCTCTTGTAGCTTTAAAAGCTCGGCGTTGCTCTGTTTGTTACCAAAAAGCGCCACTGCTTTTTTCATGATGAGATGTGCTAGAATCTCGCCATTTGAGCGGTCTATGAGATCGACATAACCTAAGTCAAAAAGCGTCAGCACGCCCTCTAAGTGCGAGATGGCATCGTGCAAATACTCTATGGCATTTGCCGCTTTTATGTTTGTGTAGAGGTCGTAAAGCTCGCTAATGACAGGCGGGTTAGAATCTTTTAACGCCAGCTTCTCTTCTGTGTATTCTTGGCTAAAAAGCTCCAAAACGGGCGCCACCAAAACCGCATGCGGCGCGCTCACAAACCGCCCACTCTCTATGAAAATGTCAGGTTCGGTTTCGCTCTTTTGGTTTGCGATGGTTTTTAGCAGATAGACTACGTCATTTGCGTATTCTTTTAGCGTATAGTTTCGCACGTTTTCTTCGCCAAACTGGTTATACTCCACCGCTAGCCCGCCGCCTAAATTTATGGCACGCAAATTTGTCGCACCCATCTTTCGCAGCTCCGCGTATATGTTGCCAGCCTCCGTGAGTGCCTTTTTTAGCGGGTGAATTTCGTTTATCTGTGAGCCTATGTGAAAGTGAATCATGGTAAAGTAGTCTATGAGTCCCTCTTTTTTTAGCAAATTCACCGCCTCGATGAGCTCTGTAGATGTGAGTCCAAATTTTGAATTTATGCCGCCACTTTTTGCCCAAATGCCGCTACCAGTGCTGTGAAGTCTTATGCGAAGTCCTATGTTTGGTTTTGGCGAAAAGCGCTCTTTTGACGTTCTGATGATGGTTTTTAGCTCATTGAGTCCTTCGATAGTTAGCGTTATGTTGTGCCCCATTTCAGCCGCTATAAAGCCTAAATTTATGAGCTCGTTGTCCTTAAAGCCATTTACGGTGATGGGCGCGTTGTCGTTGTTGTAAGCCATCGCTAGTAGAAGTTCAGCCTTGCTGCCTGCCTCCAAGCCGTAGTTATAAGCCTTGCCAATGTGGACAATGTTTTTTACAAAACCGGGGTATTGATTCACTTTTAGAGGATATACGGCGTTAAATTTGCCTTTGTAGTCAAACTCACGCTTTGCCCGCTCAAAATTTGAGTAAATTTGCACTATTTGTTTTTTTATCAAGTGCGGAAAACGAAGTAGAAGCGGACCTCTGTAGCCATCACTTCGTATATCTTTTACTATGTCTATGATGGCAGGTTTGTAGTCTGTGTTTAGACAAACCTTGCCGCCGTCAATGACGAAATTTGAATCGCCCCATAAATTTAAGCCGTAATTCATCTAACAAAATCCTTTGTATAAAATAAATTGTAAATTTGTAAACATGCAAAAAGGCAAATTTACAAATTTACAAAAGTCAAAAAATGCGAAACGCATGTGCGAAGCCGTCATTCGCAAGGGAGGCGAAGCGACCCGAAGAATCCCCTGCCTGGCGAGCGGGTAGAATCTATAAATTCACAAAAAAGCAAATTTTTGCAAATTCTGTTTTCCGTTCTCCGCATTCTGCTTTCCGATAGGTAAAAAGCTAACGCTTTTTGTTT
>DCIZ01000028.1:0-5822 GCA_002317305.1 Campylobacter sp. UBA1713 | reverse complement strand
TAAATCTCAAAGAAAAACGGCGGCGGGACTGGCTGGCGGGGGCTACCGCCCCTGCGACCCCTTTTTGGAAAACGGAATGCGGAATTTGTAAAAATTCGCTTTTTCTCAAAGACGTTGGTTTATGCTTTTTCGATAACCGCAAATTTCCGCACTCCGCACTCCGCACGCATTCCGCACTCCGCACGCATTCCGCAATCCGCACTCTGAACGCACTCCGAACACTAGCCGTTAAAATATCACCGTCTTGTTTTGCGTAACAAAAACACGCTCATCAAAGACGAGGTCAAGCGCATTTGAAAGCACCACTTTTTCTACATTTCTGCCTACCTGCCGCATCTCTTGCCACGTCATGTCGTGGCTTACGTTTGCCACGCTTTGTGTGATGATGGGACCTTCATCTAGCACGCTCGTTACAAAGTGCGCTGTCGCACCTATGATCTTCACGCCACGTTCATACGCCTGTTTGTAAGGGTTTGCACCCACAAAAGCGGGCAAAAACGAGTGGTGAATGTTTATCATTTTTAGCGGATAGTGCGCCACAAATTCGCCACTTAGAATTCGCATGTATTTTGCCAAAACCGCGTAGTCAAATTCAAATTTCGCCATCTCCGCCAACACCTGTCGCTCGTGCTCCTCGCGGCTTACACCATCGCTATCTACAAAAACAAAAGGCAAGTCAAATTTACCCACAAGCTCTTTTAGGTCAAGCCTGTTTGCTATTATGCCCACTACGCTAGCGTTTATCTCGCCGCTACTATGGCGAATGAGCAAATCGCCCACACAGTGCGACTCTTTTGTCGCCAGCACCAGCACACGCTTTTTTCGCTTCGCCTCAAAAAAAATCTCCGCACCACTCGGCAAAAAGGCACTCAAAGTGTTTTTTAGCTGCGCTTCGTCCACTTCGCCCGTTACCACAGCACGCATGAAAAAGCGCGCATTTTCGTGGTCTACAAATTCGTTTGTGTCTACATAGTTCAGCCCAAATTTAAAAACCACCTCGCTCACACGCAATATAAGCCCTTTTTCATCGTTACATGCAACTTTTAAAATATACTCCATCTTTTTCCTTTTTTGGTTTTGCATATCAGAACGCGGAACGCGGAAAACAGAATGCGAAACGCATGTGCGAAGTCGTCATTCTGAGCGCAAGCGAAGAATCCCCTGAAATTTTAGCGAGTAGAATCTTCAGATTCACAAAAAAAGCAAATTTTCACAAATTCTGTTTTCCGTTTTCCGCACTCCGTTTTCCGTATGTAAAAAAGCTAATGCTTTTTTGTTTGTCCCGCCACATTTTCTTTTCGCTAAAGCTCAAAGAAAATGTGGCGGGACGGTGGGCGGGGGCTACCGCCCCTGCGACCCCGTTTCTGAAAACGGAATTTACAAAATTCGCTTTTTGTTAAATTTAACTTTTTCCGCCCTCGTCATGCGGTGAGAAATTCGCAAAAAATGCGAAACGAAGGTGCGAAGCCGTCATTCGCAAGCGTGCGAAGAATCCCCCGCCTTTTGAGCGAGCAAATCGTAAAATTCACGAAAAAACAAATTTAACTTTTTCCGCCCTTGCCAGGCGTGGGATTCTTCGGTCGCTATCGCTCCCTCAGAATGACGGCGTTGGTTTATGCTTTTTTGATAATCGCAAATTTCCGAACTCTGTTTTCTGTTTTCCGAACGCAACTACATATTTTTCTTTATGTATTGTTCCACGCCGTTTGCGATGCCATCTGCTAAAAAGTTACGATATTTTTCATTCATCAAAAACTTCGCCTCCTCTTCATGCGTTATGTAACCCATCTCAATGAGAACTGCCGGCATATTTACCCCCGCTAACACAAAAAACGGACCCTCTCTCACACCGCCATCAACCGTTTCAAATTCACGAAACGCCGCCATTCGCTCCAAAATTTGCAGCTGAACGTCTATGGCTAGCTTGTTTGACGCCAAAATTTTCTCTCTGTTAAACGAGCTAAAAAAATTCGACCTAGTAAATTTGTTTAACCCGCTCACGTGGTCTTTGTTTTCTAAATTCACCGCATTTACACTTCTAGCGCTGTCGCTTCTACTCAAAAAGTAAGTCTGAACGCCACTCACCACGCTCGCCCGCTCCTCGCGCCCTACGGCATTTACATGAATGGAGAGAAAGAGGTCAGCACGCTTTGCATTTGCAAATTTAGCCCGCTCGTCAAGCGTTACAAATTTGTCTTTCGTCCGTGTGTAAAGCACCTTGTGCCCCAGCTTTTCTAGCCGCTCGCCCACTTTTAGCGCCACGCCAAGCGTTATGCCCTTTTCCACAAAGCCATGTCCCACAGTTCCGCCATCTTTGCCACCATGCCCAGCATCTACTACCACCACCACCTGCTTTGCTTTGGCTTCTTGTTTGGCAAAACGCATCGTCCTTCCGTTTATGTAGCCTTTTAACTCGACCATATCTTTGTTTACAAAGACTATCCGCGTTCTGTTGCCTACGCCACGCACCTCAACAAAGTCGCAAATGCTCTCTTTTAGGTCAAGCTCTTTTGTCTGCAACTTTGCTTTTATGTTGTAGATCTTTTGGTATGTGTCGCCGTTGTTTTCAAAAAGCTCAACATCGCTGAATTTTGCGTTGCGGTTAAATTTGACTACGATCTCTTTTTGGTTTGCGTTTATGCTCGTGATGGCGAGCTCCGCCCCAAAAACGCACCCGACCAAACACAAAACAAATACTAAAATTCGCCCCACTCTACTCTCCGTGAGTTAGTTTGTGCAAAAGCTCTTTTACGCTAATGATCTCATTTAGCCTGTGCCCGTTTGCACCTGTAAAAAAAAGCCCACTCTCTTTTATGCCCATCATCGCATCTTTTAGCCTCTCGGCGATGCAGTAGCCCACCGCTTTCGCACCTTTGCCACGCTCGCACGGGCTAACGCAGTTGCAGATGCATTTTATCTTTGGTGCTAGTTTTTTCTCTATTAGGTTTTGCAAATTTGTCCTAACGGCGCGCGCTGGGTAGCCCACTGGGCTTTTTATGAGGCGAATGTCTTCTTCTTTTGCATCTAGCAAGACCTCTTTAAAGCCACGCGCCGCATCGCACTCATGCGTGCCTATGAATCTAGTCGCCATCTGAACGCCGCTAGCACCAAGTGCCATCATTTTCTCTATGTCGCCTTTGTCCCACACGCCGCCCGCTGCGATGACTGGCATGGGTTTGCCGCTACTCTTTTCCCACTCTTTTGCCTCGCTCACCACTTGTGGCAAGATGACTTCTAGCTGGTAGTTTGGGTCTGTGCACTGCTCATAAGTAAAGCCCTGATGTCCGCCACTTTTTGGACCTTCTACCACCACAGCATCTGGCAAGCGGTCAAACCTTAGCCACCTTTTGCAAAGAATTTTTAGTGCTTTTGCTGAGCTAACTATGGGTACGAGTGCGACCTCTTTAAACTCTTGCGTAAATTCGGGTAGCGCTGTCGGAAGCCCCGCACCGCTAATGATGATGTTGATTCCGTTGGCACACGCGTCTTTTACGATTCTGGCATAGTCGTTAGCCGCACACATTATGTTTGCTGCTAGTGGTGCGCTACCGCAAATTTTGCGTGCGTTTTCGATGATCTTTGCAAAAGCTTTTGCCGAGTAGAAATTTATGGCATCGACTGGTTTTTCTTCTATTAGGCGGTCAGCGTAAACGCCGTTTTTGTAACAGCCCGTCCCGACTGAACTAATGACACCCAAAGCGCCGTTTGCACTCACTGTGCCAGCCAGCCTGTCCCAGCTAATCCCGAGCCCCATTCCGCCTTGAATGATGGGAATTTTGATCTCATACGAACCGATCTTTAAGCTAGAAAATTCCATTTTATACCTTTAATTTAAATTTATTGGCGTAAATTTACCTATTTTTTATTTAAACTTTCATAATATTTTAGAAATTTCTTAGTGTTAGATGAAAATAAGTTAAATTTTGTCGGAAAAGCGTGCGAAACGACCCGAAGAATCCACTGAAATTTTAGGCGTAAATTCGCAAAAATGCGAAACGCAAATGCGAAGCCGTCATTCGCAAGGGACGTAAGCCGACCGAAGAATCCCCTGAAATTTGAGCAAGTAGAATCGTAAAATTCAAGAAAAAGCGAATTTTGGTAAAAAGCTAACGCTTTTTTGAGCCTCCGCCAAAACTCTCTTTTCGCTAAAGCTCAAAGAAAGTTTTGGCGGAGGTGGAGGACGGGGCTACCGCCCCTGCGACCCCATTCGGAGTGCGGAGAACAAAAAAACGGAATTTGTAAAAATTTGCTTTTTAGTGAATTTGACAATTCTGTAAAATCGCAAATTTCAGTTTTCCGTTTTCAGTTTTCCGTTTTCCGAACGAAGAACGTCCAAAACCAGCGACTTTTCCACGCCTCTCTTTACGCCGTAAACATTTAAAACGCCAGAATCTAGCGAAATCTTTTGCGAAACATCTTGAGTAGCCAAAACAAATTTGACTTCGCCATTTTCGTTTTTTTTGTCAAGAAGCATAGAATCATAAAACCGCTCCACGTCCGCCACTTCAAACGAAACTGGCAACCCAAACCGCACCAGCAGATCCCGCACACGCTCGCAAAACTCACCGCTCAAAAGCCCAAGCCGTCTGCTAACTTCGTTTGCTAGCACCATTCCCACCGCGACCGCCTCGCCGTGCAGAATCTGCCCATAACCTGCCGTTAGCTCTATGGCGTGCGCAAAAGTGTGCCCGTAGTTTAGCATCGCTCGCACGTTACTCTCCTTTTCGTCCGCCGCTACCACCGCCGACTTTATACTCACGCAATTTGCGATGACGCTTTTCGTGTCAAATTTAGCCTCGTCACTTTCAAACGCACCCAAAAATTCCGGCTCAAAAATGACCGCCATTTTTATCGCTTCAGCAACTCCTGCGCTAAATTCACGCGCGGGCAAACTTTTCAAAAACTCCGTCTGGCAAAAGACACCTCGCGGCTGCCAAAATGAGCCTAGCAAGTTTTTTCCAAATTTGTTGTTAAAGCCCGTTTTACCGCCCACGCTAGCGTCAACTGCCGCTAGAAGTGTAGTAGGAAGCGCCACAAACTCCACGCCACGCTCGTAAATGGACGCCGCAAAGCCCGTTAGGTCGCTCACCACGCCGCCACCAAGTGAAACGAGTGTGCTTTTTCGGTCAAATTTTGCCTCAAACATAGCATCAGTAATCTTCATTACACTCTCCCACGTCTTAAACTGCTCGCCGTCTGGCAAAACTACACAGATGAGTTTGTCAGCTTTTATCTGTTTTTTTACGGCGTCTAGGTAGAGTGGTGCGACAGTTTCGTTTGTTACGATGCAAACTTTGCCTTTGAAAGCGAGGTCAAGCCCCTCGTCAATAGTAACAAAATAGTCTCTTTTTCCGTCAAGTTTTACTGCTATTTTCATGTTTTTCCTTTTGTTATAGTTTTGGCGTAAATGCGAAACGCAAGTGCGAAGCCGTCATTCTGAGGGCGAAAGCCCGAAGAATCCCCTGCCTTTTGAGGGACAAATTTGCAAAAATGCGAAGCCGTCATTCTGAGGGCGAAAGCCCGAAGAATCCCCCGAAATTTGAGCGAGTAGAATCCGCAAATTTACAAAAAAGCAAATTTTCACAAATTCCGCTTTCTGCATTCTGTTTTCCGTTTTCCGTATGTAAAAAGCTAACGCTTTTTGTTTGTCCCGCCGCCGTTTTTCTTTTCGATAAATCTCAAAGAAAAACGGCGGCGGGACGGAGGGCGGGGGCTTTCGCCCCTGCGACCCCATTCGGAGTGCGGATTGCGGAAAACGGAAAACGGAATTTTGCAAATTTGCTTTTTCGTGAATTTAAAGAAACATTTTTGCTTTGCAAAAA
>DCIZ01000080.1 GCA_002317305.1 Campylobacter sp. UBA1713 | reverse complement strand
ATGTTTCCTGTAAAAAGCAAGCCACCAAATTCAGTTAAATGGTTTTTTAGAGGTGCCATTTAGTTAAATTAAGCTAAAAATAAGTTAAAAAAGGTAAAATTTCAGCCAGAGGTCCGCCACTTTTACATGACGGTTTTGGAGCTTTACGCTACCTTAGAAGAGTGGGGTTACCAAGATCATTACGATGATGATTCCCAAAACTAGTGAAGGCATCGCTATTACCTCCTCTCAGAGGCATGATTTAAGCTAGAGGTGCAAGCTCTGGCTTAACCTCTAATTTGTATTTTATCTTTTTTATCTTAAACTAATCTAAATTTGAAACATCAAAAATCAACACAATCACCCTAAAAAATAACAGCGACAATGAAACACAAAATGCAAAAAACAAAATTTCATAAAAATTTGCTTTTTCATAAATTTAACAATTCTGTGCCCACCGCACACAACCGCACCGCCAAGCCCACACATTTCCAAACTTCGAAAACTCACCTTTTCTCAAGCATCTTCGTCTCTGTTATCTCCGCCTCAAAAATCCCCTGCGCTTTGTCTATATTTGAGAGAAGTCCGTTAAATGTGTTTATCTCACTTTCTAGCTTTTTCACCGCCTCGACCCTGAAATTTTTGATGTCGTTAAACGCACTCAAGCAGTCGTTAAACGCCGCCTCGAGACTTTGAGAATCTAGCATCGCTGAGCTGGCTTGTTTTTGAATCTCCACGCCTTGTGTTTTTAGCGTATTTGCGGTAAATTTGATAAGGTCGCTTGTTTGTTTATTTACGGTATTTACGCTGTCTATCACCTTTTTTTGCTGGTTTAGCGACTGGACTATCATGATGCTCACGCCAAGCGCATTTACCGTTACATCTTTTGCCCTATTTACCGAGCCCGCTAGCTCTGCGTTGTTTTTTATGATGGTTTGAATCGCCAAAACCGCCTGCTCATTTACCGCGATTCTTTGTTGAAAGTCGGTAATCTTTTGCAAACAAGGAAAAAGCGCTATGTTGTCTATCTCATTTCGTTTCTCCTGCGAGTCTGCTTCTGTTTTTGCCGTTTCTAGCTCTTTTCGAATTTTTTCAGCCTCCGCCATGAAGTGCCGAAATTGCGCCGTCTGCCCTTCCAAATACTCTATCTGCGCCCCCAAAGCCGTGTTGTCATTTAGCAGTCCCACACGCGATTTTTCTAGCGAATTTGTGAGATTGTCGATGACACTTTGGCTAGACTGAAACTTCTCTACGTATTTTGCTACGCCGTTAAAGCCAAAGAGTTTTCGCCACCACGACGGGTTTAAAAGGTCGGTGTTGTTTGTCGGCGTGAGGTTGTCTACGACTTTGTTTAACTCGCTGAGCGTGTTGTAGACTTCGTTGTTGCCGTTACGCTGAAAATCTGCCAAAATACCGCCAACTTTAACAGGCGCGTTCTCTTTTATCTCTTTGTCGCCGAGCGTGCTGACCTGGTTTAAGACCTTAACTAAAGCTGAACTTTCCATTTTTTTCCTTTTATAATAAATTTGCAAAACAATGCTTGTTTTTTATAATATCAAAATCATATCTTTATAATATCATAAAAATATTATAAAGATATTAAAATTATATTATTTTCACATCTCTTTACAACCTACAAAACACGCACTATCTCCTCTGCTATTCGCTTCACAAGTGGCAAAGTTACGCTATTTCCCGCCTGTTTGTATAGTGCCGAATTTGCCACACAAGGCAACTTAAAGCTTTTTGGATAGCCCTGAAAGTTAAAACACTCGCGCGGTGTTAGCTTCCTTACACCCCACGCATCTCTTACCAGTGGCACGTTGTGCCCGCCTGTGCCCATGTTTGCCGTCAAAGTCGGACAAAGACTGCTTTTGTTTTCACGCACATATACACGGCGAAGTTGATAGATGGTCTCAAATTTGACTACTTCACGCTCCAGCCACTCAAAATACCTGCTGTTTTGGCGGTAGTAAAAACTCTCATCTTGACGTGTTTTTTCTAGGCAGTCGGCGATCTTTTTTGTGAGTTTAACGGGCTTTGGAAAGGCAAAAGCAGCGTAGTTTTGCACTTTCTCTTTCAAAAACGCCACTATAAAAATTCGCTCTCTGTTTTGCGGAATGTTTGCATGAGTTGCCGAATTTAGCACCTCCGTAAAGACCACATAGCCCAAATTTTCTAGTGTTTGTTTTATGATTTCAAATGTCCGTCCGCCGTCATGCGAGCGGAGGTTTTTTACGTTTTCTAAGAAAAGCACCTTTGGTTTGTGTTTTTTTGCTATCTTTGCTATCTCAAAAAAAAGCGTTCCACGCTCGTCCTCAAAGCCCTTTTGGTAGCCAGCTATAGAAAAAGCTTGACACGGAAAACCGCCACAAATGATGTCAAATTCGCCCTCTATCATGGCTTGGTTAAATTCGCTTTTTATGTCGCCAAAAAGTGGCGTTTTTGGGTGGTTTAGCGCGTAGGTTTTGGCAGCGTTTGAGTCTATTTCGCTCGCAAAAACGCACTCGCCAAAGCCTTTTAGCGCAAAATGAAAACCGCCAACGCCAGCAAAAAGGTCGATGAATTTTATCTTTTTTTCGCTACTTTTCATCACAAACCTCGCTTGTCAAACAAATTTCGCTTACAAATTTCTCGTAACTACCCCACGGACAAATGTCAATTCTGTAGCATTTTTTGCCATTTTTTGCTTCGCTAAAATTTTCGTTTTCGTGAATTTTTTCCACTATAACGCTATCTACGTTTAGATTCTGCAAATGCTCTAAAGTCAAAATTTCCCACTCTTTTAAGCCCAAAACCTTTCTCAAAAGCCAGTTTGAAAGTGCGCTATTTGGGTTTGTCATCAAAGCTTTTGCGTCGTCTTGGCAAATTTTTGCTTCTAGCTTTTCGCCCATTGGCGTAGAAAGGCAAAAACTCTCGTCTCGTTTTGGGAAAAATGTAGGCGCAAATTTGCGAATTAGTGCTGGAATTGGCACATAAACTTCGCCGCTGTTTCGCTCTCGTCCGCCAGCGTTGAAAAAATTCAAACCGCTTTTTTGTGCGACAAATTTACTCTCACCCTTTGTGCTAAAAAGTGGCAACATGACGTAGTCGATGCATGGTTTTTTTGGCGTTGTTTTTTGTAAATTTGCAAATTTGTCTTTTAACGAGAGTAAAATTTCAAAAGGATTCTGCAAAATCTCCACGTCCAAAGAGTCAAAATTCTTTGGAATAATAAATTTACGTTGTAAAACACTCTTTGACCTGTTGAAAATGTATTGGTTTTCTCCGTCAAAGAAAAAAAGCGAAGTTTGAGTCTCTTTTTCTACTCGCAAATTTGCGATGTTTATGGGTTTGTAGTCGGTTTCAAAAAAAACAAGCCTGTTTTGTTGCCGTGCGATGATGTGGTAAAGTGCTTCTGTGATTCCGTAAAGTTCGTTGGCGAGCCTGATTCTCTCATTTCGCAAATTTGCGAGTTTGTAGGCGAGTGCTGTGCCGTGTAAATTTTTGAAACTCAGCGATTCTTTGTTGAATTCTGCGACTTTTTCTATGCTAAATTTGTCGCACAAAAAGGTCTTTAAGCCGATGCCAAGAGTGCCAAATTTTGCATCATAAGCCGTGTCGCTACGACTGAGATTTGTAGCACCAAAACTCTCGCAAAACAAATTTTCCATGACGCGGTAGTGCAAAAATGGCTTTGAACTCTCGCTAAAAAGCTTTGAAAGCGAAGCGACAACGGCTAAAAATTCGCGGTATTTTAACCACTTTAAGTCGTTTTTTTGACAAAAACACATCATCTCTTCACCTCTTCGTCAAAGATGCGTTTTATCTCTGGCAAGTAGTCTTCTATGCCGCTTTCTAGCTCCCACTCTGGCGTAAAGCCGTTTAACGCCGCTTGCGTGTGAAACTGATACTGCCCCACGAAAGGATTTGGTATAAACTCATATCGTGGCGTAAGCCCTAGTAGCTCCTGCAAAATGCGCGCTATGTCAAAAAAACTTCGTGCCTTTCCAGTGGCGACGTTGTAGACGCCGTTTTTCCACCCAAGCGCCTCTTCGTTTGCGCGAACTATGTCTTTTATGTATACAAAATCGCGGCAAATTCGCTCGCTGCCTTCAAAAAGTCGCGGCACTTCGCCACCTAAAATTTGCAAACCAAACTGCAAAACCATCGAAGCCGTTTTGTTTTTGAAAAATTCGCCCGCACCATAAACGTTAAAGTAGCGCAAACCGACCACACGCAAATTTGGGTGCGCGGCACTTTTGTGGCGTGCGTGCGCGTCCATCATTAGCTTTGAGAATCCATAAACATTTGCCGGCGCTTCGCACCCTACTCTTTGCGGGCTGGGCGCGTTGCCATAAGTAGCTGCGCTACTAGCGTAAACAAGCGCCGCATCGCTTTCTAGTGCTATGTCGCAAAGCGCGTCAAAGGAGTTTAGATTCACACGTAAAAGCGCGTCTTGCTCGGCGACTGTGGTGTCTGAAACTGCCGCTTCGTGAAAGATGGCGTCTGGTTTAAAGTGGCGAATTTTCCACAAAGTGGCGCTGTCGCAAATGTCGCCACAATAAATTTGCCCCGAAAAACCTAGCAAATTTTTGTAGTGCCCAAAGCTTTTTAGGTTGCCGTTTTTAAACGTTTCGCCACTTCTAAATGTGTCTACTACCAGCACCTCGTCGCCTCTTTTTTCAAAATGCTTTGCCAAATTTGACCCGACAAATCCAGCACCGCCCGTTACAACAACTCTCATTTTTTGTCCTTTTTTTAAATTTGTTTTATCTGTTTTTAAATCTGTTTTATTATAGGGCATCTCTAAAAACCAGTTTGGCTTGATTTTGCGGAGTGTTTTTAGCGAATTTTTGTTTTAAAATGAGGAGAATACTGTCGTATTTGACGAATTTTAAGGCAAAAAAGCGCAAAAACAAACGAAAACAAGCGAAGCGCTCGGCGTTAGCCGATGTTTCCTGTAAAAAGCAAGCCACCAAATTTATTTAAATGGTTTTTTAGAGATGCCCTATATATTTTCCACCTCAACATTTAAAAAATTCATAACTAGCTTTATCATGACCTCTTTCTCTCTTGGGTCTGACTGAGCTATTAAAAGCGTCATCGCCACCAACGCACTATCGCTTATGTTCTTTCTGCCGTCAACAAACAAAGCGTTGTTTTTGTCTAAAAACAAAAGAAACAAAGATGCCGCGATTCTCTTGCATCCATCTGCGTAAGGATGGTCTTTTATCATAAAATAAAGCAAATTTGCCGCCTTTTCCTCAAGCGAAGGGTAAGCATCTTCACCAAAGGCACTTTGGTAAATGCTGGCGATGATGCCTTCTACCTTGCCTCTCTCTTTTTCCACGCCAAAAACTTCGCTGTTAAAGGAATTTTTCATCTTATCTACCATTTTTACACAATCTTCATAAGCGAGTTTGTAAATGGGCTCATTTCCTTTTGGTTTTTTGAGCACTTGATGGTCATATTCATCGAGAAGTGTTAAAGCGTTTGTATATTCGTTTATGGCACGAAGTAGCTCTTTTTCCTCGATGTTTAAGACGCTTGAAAGCATTTTTGTTTGAATGCTTATGGTTTTTTCTAGGGCAAGAAGCCTCTTTTCGTTTATGGCGTAGCCTTTTATGAGGTAGTCTTTTAGCACTCTGTTTGCCCATTGTCTAAATGCAATTCCGTTTTTAGAGTTTACTCTATATCCAACTGAGATTATCATATCTAAATTATAATAATCCAACTCTCTTGTTTGGGTTTTTCCATCAACTGCTCCGTGTAAAGTGGTGTGTGCAAATTTTGCACATACCTCATTTTTATCTAACTCTTCGGATTTAAAGATGTTATTGATGTGCCTTGCGATAACCGTTCTATCTCTTCCAAACAAACTTGTCATTTGTTCTAACGACAACCAAACCGTTTCGTCTTGCATGTTTACCTCTAGCTTTACGCTTTGGTTTTCAAAGATGATGATCTCATTTTTCATTTCTTCTCCTTAAATTTATTTTTGCGTTTTTACAAACAAAAAAACGCAACGCCGTTTTTTTGCGTTTTGCCAGTGTTGCGTTTTTTTGCGTTTTGTTTTGTCAAAAATTCAAAAAATTCAAAATAACCGCAAATTTACTCTTTGTTGCAAATTTACTTTTCGCCTTTTTTCTCAGTTACGCCCGCCGTTACGCCCGCAAACGCCACCGCCTCCACTTCTACCCGTGCGCCCTTTGGCAAACCGCCCACGCCCACGGCACTTCTGGCAGGAAAGGGCTCTTTAAAAAACGAAGCGTAGATGGCATTTACCGCCGCAAAGTCGCCGATGTCAGCCAAAAAAACAGTCGTTTTTACCACATTTTCGTAGCCCAGCCCACACGCTTTTAACGCCTCGCCTAAATTTAAAAGCGCCTGCTTTGCCTCCGCCTCCACGCCGCCACTTACTAGCTCGCCGCTTGTTTGGTCTAGTCCTATTTGTCCAGAGACAAACACTAACTCGCCCGCTTTTCTACTTACGCTGTAAGGTCCGATCGCCTTCATGAAAACTCCTTGTTTTAAATTTGGTTTTTTAAATTTGTATAATACGCCTCTATCGCCTCGTCGATTCTCTTTTTTAACGGTGGCAAATAGTCCCTGATAGCTATTTCTATAGCACCAAAATTTAACTCTTCATACTCGTGAGCTGCTATATTTCTGGTTGTGCTGATGGCACACAACATCTCTTTTGTAAAGATAGCCAGCGCCTCTATGTCGTTGTTCTTTTGGATTCCTTTTATGAGTGCATCGATGTTTACAAACTGCATCATAATGGCTGGTTGTGCGGTTTTTTCGTCCGCCAAAGCCTCAACGATGCCATTTTCGCACTTCTCAAAAATCCACCCTATCTTTTGTGGGCACCTCTAAAAACCATTTAAGTAAATTTGGTGGCTTGCTTTTTCGTTTGT
>DCIZ01000122.1 GCA_002317305.1 Campylobacter sp. UBA1713 | reverse complement strand
AAAACACTCCACAAAATCGAGCCAAACTAGTTTTTAGAGATGCCCTTAAGTAAAGTGAATTTTGGTAAAAAGCTAACGCTTTTTTCTAGTCTCGCCGCCATCTTTTCTTTTCACTTCGTTCAAAGAAAAGATGGCGGCGAGACGGTGGGACGGGGGCGAGCCCCTGCGACCCCTTACTTGGTCGCACTTTGTTGCGATTTTCGTATTTGCAAAAGCATCATTTGTTAAAAATATACCGTAAATTTAAAAAAGGAAAAAAATGGACCTCATCAACGACTTTCGCGACAAAAAAAAGATAGTCGCCATCGCCAAAAAGATAAAACAAATCGCCACAAAAGAGCTTCGCGTGATGGAGATTTGTGGCGGACACACACACTCGATTCTAAAATTTGCCTTGCCTTCGCTGCTTGACGGCGCGGTAAAATTTGTCCACGGACCTGGCTGTCCAGTTTGTGTTTTGCCACGCATCCGCATAGACGAAGCGTGTAAGCTAGCAAGCCGTAAGGACGTCATATTTTGCACGTTAGCTGACATGATGCGAGTGCCTGGAAGCACCACGAGCCTCCAAAAACTTCGTGGCGAAGGCGCTGACATACGAGCACTTTACACGCCGCTAGATGCACTAAAAATAGCCGAGCAAAACCCGTCAAAAAACGTCATCTTTTTTGCCATCGGTTTTGAGACGACTACACCAATGAGCACGGTGGTTTTACAAAACGCACAAAAACTAAATTTGAAAAACCTCTTTTTACACGTAAATCATGTAACCGTGCCAGCGCCAGTAAAAGCCATCATGCAAGGCGGCGAGGCGAAGATAGACGCCTTTTTGGGACCGAGCCACGTGAGCGTCATTACGGGAAGTCAAATTTACGAAGATATAGCGCGCGAGTTTAAAACGCCCATCGCCGTGAGCGGTTTTGAGCCGCTTGACATCATGGCGGGTTTGTTAAATTTGGTAGAACAAAGCGAAAGCGGGACGTGCGAGGTTTTTAACGAATATGACCGCGTGGTGAGTCGCGAGGGAAACAAAAAGGCGCAAACGCTGGTGGCGGAGTTTTTTGAGCCGTGTGATTTTGAGTGGCGAGGGCTGGGTGTCATAGCACAAAGCGGCATGCGAGTGCGCCAAAAGTGGCGTGAGTTTGACGCGCGTGAGAGGTTTGACTGCGCGGTGAGCGAGAGCAAAAAAGAGAGCAGGGCGTGCATCTGTGGCGAGATTCTAAAAGGGCTAAAAGAGCCTTTTGACTGCCCGGTTTTTGGCAAAGTTTGCCACCCACAAAACCCAGTCGGCTCATGCATGGTCTCTAGCGAAGGCGCTTGTGCGGCTTACTACAAATATGCGAGAAATGGATAACGGAAAACTGAAAACGGAGATTTGTGATTCTCGCGAATCGATAATTCGTAGTCGTCATTCTGAGGAGGCAAAGCCGACCGAAGAATCCCCCGCCTTTTAAGCGAGTAAAAAGGTTAAATTCGAGAAAAAGCGAATTTTACAAATTCCGTTTTCCGTTTTCCGTTTTCCGTTTTCTGAATGCAGGGGCGAAAGCCCCCGTCCCCCGTCTCGCCGCCGTTTTTCTTTTGAGCTTTTCGAAAAAGAAAAACGGCGGCGAGACTAAAAAAAGAGTTAGCTTTTTTCGGAGTGCGGAAATTTGCGAAACTCGAGAATTTATAAACAAATTTAAAAAAAGGATAAATTTATGATAAAACTAGCGGTGTTTGACTTTGATTCGACCTTAATGGACGGCGAAACCATCAACTTTTTAGCGCGTGAGATGGGCGTAGAGGCAGAGGTGGCTGGCATCACCAAACGTGCGATGGCGGGCGAGCTCGATTTTTTTGAGAGTTTGCGTGAGCGAGTGGCATTTTTGCGTGGGTTAAGCGAGGCAAGAGCGCGTGAAATTTGTGCTAGTTTGCCCTACATGAACGGAGCGGGCGAGCTACTGGCGTTTTTGCGTGAGCGTGGCGTTAAGACGCTTGTGTTTAGCGGTGGGTTTCACATGGCTACTGACGTGGCACAGCGTGAGCTAGGTTTTGGAGCTAGTTTTGCAAATGAACTTCACGCAAAGGGTGGCGTGCTAACGGGGCTTGTGGGTGGCGAGATGATGTTTGGGGACTCAAAAGGAAAGATGCTCTCACGCGTGCGGGAGTTTTTGGGGCTCAGTGTGAGCGAGGTTTTGGCGGTGGGAGACGGCGCAAACGATGTGAGTATGTTTAAAGAGGCGGGTTTTGGCGTGGCTTTTTGTGCAAACGAAGTGCTAAAAAAGGCGGCGACTTTTGTGGTGGAAAAGAGAGATCTTCGCGAGGTGATAGAGGTCGTGAAAGGGCTTTGATTCGGAGTGCGGAGTGCGTTCGGAAAACGGAAAACGGAAAGCAGAAAACGGAATGCGTTCGGAATGCAGATTGCGGAATGCGGAATGCGGAAAGTTGCAATTATCAAAAAAGCAAAAATCAACGCCGTCATTCTGAGGGAGCGTTAGCGACCGAAGAATCCCACGCCTGGCGAGGGCGGAAAAAGTCAAATTTGCCTTTTCGTGAATTTGGTTTTTTACTCACTCAAATTTCAGGGGATTCTTCGGTCGCCTTGCGTCCCTTGCGAATGACGGCGTTCTGTTTTTGTTTTTTTGATAATCGCAAAATCTGCATTCCGTTTTCAAAAACGGGGTCGCAGGGGCGAAAGCCCCCGTCCGCCTGTCCCGCCGCCGTTTTTCTTTGAGATTTATTTCAAAGAAAAACGGCGGCGGGACAAATAAAAAGCGTTAGCTTTTTA
>DCIZ01000098.1 GCA_002317305.1 Campylobacter sp. UBA1713 | reverse complement strand
GCGAGTAAAAAAGTCAAATTCACAAAAAAGCGAATTTACAAAATTCCGTTTTCCGTTTTCCGCGTTCAGTTTTCTGAATGCAGTGGCGAAAGCCCCCGTCCGCCCGTCCCTCCGCCGTTTTCTTTTGAGATTTATCGAAAAAGAAAACTGCGGAGGGACAGATAAAAAGCTAACGCTTTTTTTTGTTTAGCCTCCACCAAAACTTTCTTTTCGCTAAAGTTCAAAGAGAGTTTTGGTGGAGGCTAGGCGGGCGGGGGACAGCGCCCCTGCGACCCCTTTTAGAATGCGGATTACAGAATGCAGAGTGCGGAATTTGCGAATGCGGAGAGTTTTTAAATTCACGAAAAAGCGAATTTTCACAAATTCCATTTTCCGTTTTCTGTTTATAAGGAGAGAGAAATTTGGTAAAATACCTACTTTTAAAATATTTGAGATTCGACAGGTCGCAGCCTTTCATCATGCTTTCGGCGCTTTTGGCGTTTTTCGGCGTGGGGATAGGCGTGGCGGTTTTGATGAATGCGATGGCTATTATGAACGGCTTTGACAAGGAGTTTGAACGCAAGCTTTTCACCATGAACTACCCCATCACCATCGTTTCTGGTTTTAAGGGGACAGTTACAGAAGACGATGTAAAAACGCTCAAAGAGAAATTTCCGCATCTCAAATTTAGCCCATACATCTCTACCCAAACCGTGCTACGAAGTGAAAACAGAATCGAAGGTGGCGTGATGTTTGGCGTAAATTTTAAAGACGAAGCGGAGATAAACTCCGTTTTAAAAGAGGCTTTAAACGCCACAAAAACGCTCGAACCTTTTGAGATAGTAGTCGGCAAGGGCATCCAAATGGAATTTGGCATCGAGGTGGGCGAAAAACTCACCGCTATGTTTATGAAAACGCAAGCAGCGGGCTTTGCCATCATTCCGCAGATGAAGCGTTTTGCGGTCGCTGGCGTCTTTAGCTCTGGGCTAAATGCTTATGACAAGGCTTATAGCTACACGAGCATCGAGAGTTTGGCAAAAGTTTTGGGCTATGAAAAAGGCAAATTTGACGGCGTGCATGTTTACAGCAAAGAGCCACAAAAAGAGATAAAAGCGCTAAACGAAGCGCTCGGTTTTGACAAGCGTGCCATCGGCTGGTGGCAGCAAAACGGCAACTTTTTCTCGGCTTTGGCACTGGAAAAACGCGCGCTTTTCATCGTGCTGATGCTCATCATACTAGTCGCTAGCCTAAACATCATTAGCTCACTTCTCATGAACGTGATGAACAGGCGTAGCGAGATAGCTTTGCTTTTGTCTTTGGGTGCGAGCCGCGCTGAAGTAAAAAAGAGCTTTTTGGCACAAGGGCTAGTCATTGGTGGCGGCGGCATAGTTTTTGGCGTGCTACTGGGGTTTTTGGCTTACTTTTTGCTAGGGTCGTTTGACTTGGTAAATTTGCCTGCTGACGTTTATGGTAGCTCAAAACTACCGCTAGAACTTAGCACGCTGGACTTTTTTGGCATCGTTGTCGGTGCGGTTGTGATAGTTTTTGTAAGCTCGCTTTATCCTGCTGCAAAAGCTAGTAAAATAGATATATTGGAGACTTTAAGAAATGAATAACAATCTAAATTTGCCAAATATTTTGGCTTTTTTCCGTTTGGTTTTGGCGCCTTTGATGTTTTTTATGTTGCTACAAGTCGGCGGTCAAGTCGATGCAACACGCATTAGCTGGCTAAACTACTTCGCTGCGCTCATCTTTTTGGTCGCGTCCATCACTGACTTTTTTGACGGCTTTATAGCTAGAAGGTGGAATCAGATGACAAAACTGGGCTCTATTTTAGACCCTTTGGCAGACAAGATGCTCATCATCGCTTCGCTTCTTGGGCTTATGATGATAGGGCGCGCGGAGGTTTGGGCGGTCTATCTCATCTTTGTTCGTGACTTTTTCATCACTGGTTTTCGTGTCTTTTTGGCGGCAGAAAACGTAGACGTGCGTGCGAGTTTTTCTGGCAAGCTAAAAACTGTGGCGCAGATGTTTGCCATTGGCTTTTTGACGATGCAGTGGCCTTTCGGGCATGAGCTTTTGTGGCTTAGCGTGGTGCTTTCGTTGTATTCTGGTGTTGAGTATATAGCCGCTTACATAAAGAATCCAGAGAATAGAGGGCGTGGACTTTTGGCAAATGCAACGGGCGTCGGGCTAAAAAATAAGGAAGGTTCAAAGTGAGCAAAGAAGATCTTTTGCTAATGGCGATGGCAGTAGCACTGGTGGCTTTGGTCGTTAGGTGGCAGATAGGTAAATTTAGCGATAAAGTAGACCGTGGCGAGGCTGGTTTTAAGCGGCATAGTGAGCAAGATTCTGTGGCTGATGATGCTAGAGATTCTGCTAATTCTTTGTCAGATTCTGCGAGCTTTGATGAGCGTGGAGTGAAGTCGGCTTATGTGGCTTTTTGCGATGTTGTGGATGCTGAATTTGCGCGGTTTAAGGAGATGGCAAAGTCGGGCGGTGGTGCTGGTGGCGGTTCTGGCGGTTTTGGTGCTGGTGGCGGTGCTGGCGGTTTGCGTGGTGATGTTTTGGCACGACTGGACGACTTTTCGCGTGAGCTGGTTTTTATTCAGACGATGGGCGAGGGCGTTGGAAAGCGGCGTTGGGAGGAGAAGCTGTTTGGGTTTTTGAGCCGTGTAGATGAATTTGTGCTGGAAAACTTCGGTCAAGATGAGCTAGACGGCATGCGTGAGCGTTTGCAAAAGGCGTGGCAGAAAATTTAAATTTGTTTGTGGTGCGTTTGTGGTGCGTTCTGAATGCTGAATGCAGAGCTATTTAAGGGCATCTCTAAAAACCA
>DCIZ01000099.1:208-6322 GCA_002317305.1 Campylobacter sp. UBA1713 | reverse complement strand
TTAAAATTCGTCAAATACGACAGTATTTTACTCATTTTAAGAAAAAAATCTCCTAAAAACACTCTTCGAAAACAAGCGAAGCGGTCGCCGTTAGGCGATGTTTCCTGTAAATCGAGCCAAACTAGTTTTTAGAGATGCTCTTAAAAAAGAACATGACAACCCAACACTCGGGCTTTTGATATGCAAAAGCAAAGACAACGTAGTCGCACAATACTCACTCGAAAGTTTAGCACTTCCCATCGGCATCTCCGAATACGAACTACAAAAAATTTATCCTGCCGACTTTAAGAGCTCGCTTCCTTCTATAAAAGAGATAGAAAGTGAATTTGGCAAAAAATACGGCGATGGCTAGATGTGTTTTTAGAGGTGTTTGTCTGTTTTGCATTACAACGCCTTAAAAAAAACTTAACTTTTCACTTTTATTTTCTTGTTTTATTTTTTTTACATTTAACATTTGCTAAAATTCCGCCGTTTTAAAAAAAAACGTGGGCTGAAAAACGCCCAAAAACAAATTTGCGCTATTTAGTAACTCTAAATAAATTTTTTTTAAAGGATAACCAATGTCAGTAAAAGGTTTTGCAATGCTAGGTGTCGGCAAAGTCGGCATCATCGAAAAAGAGTCGCTTGAGATCGTCCATCCAGTTCGAGCAAAACTCGAGTGTGGCGAGCTTGACGCTTTGGTGCGCCCTATCGCGGTTGCGCCTTGCACATCGGACTTGCACACATGCTACGAGTGCGGAATCGGCGAGCGAACAGATATGTTTTTAGGACACGAAGCGGTCGGCGAGGTCATTAGAGTAGGCAAGCTAGTAAAAGACTTTAAGCCGGGCGACAAAGTCATCGTTCCTGCCATCACGCCTGACTGGGGTAGCGAAAACGCACAAAGAGGCTACGCACAACACAGCGGCGGAAGTCTAAGTGGCTGGAAATTCTCAAACTTTAAAGATGGCGTTTTTGCGAGTGAATTTCACGTAAATGAAGCGGACGCAAATTTGGCTCACTTGCCTGACGATGTAGACCCAGTTGAGGCGACTATGCTTTGCGACATGGTAACGACAGGCTTCCACTGCGCCGAGAACGCAAACATAGAACACGGCGACCGCGTGGCGGTTTTGGGTCTTGGACCTGTGGGACTAATGGCATGTGCGGGCGCAAATTTGCACGGTGCTAGCGAGATTTACGCTATTGATTGCGTGGATTTTCGTTTTGATGTAGCAAAAAAACACTACGGCGCAACTCACGCTATTAACTTCACAAAAGCACCTTTCTGGGAGCAAATTTTGGAGGCGACAAAGGGCATCGGTGTGGACAGAATCTTGATAGCTGGTGGCGATGTAAACACTATCGGACAAGCTACAAAGTGCCTCATAAATGGCGGCATCATCTCAAACGTAAACTATCTTGGCACGGGCGAGATGCTCACCATTCCACGACTTGACTGGGGTTGCGGTATGGCACACAAAACCATCAAAGGCGGACTAACTCCGGGCGGACGCTACCGAATGGAGAAGTTGGCACGACTTTTGCAAACTAAAAAGCTAGATGTAAAACCTTTGGTTACTCATAGACTAGAAGGTAGCTTTGAAGAGGTCGCAAAGTCTCTTGACATGATGAAAAACAAACCAGCGAATTTCATCAAACCGGGCGTGAAGATCAACTGGTAAAAAGAGTGGTTTTTGGCTCGAATTTTTTTCGTGGCGGCTCGCCAAAAGTCTCAAAACTTATGGCGAGTTTGCTACATTTATCTTGTAGATATTTTAGACGGCGTTTTTTGACGATTCTTCGCCGTCAAAATGTAACATTTATACCACTCTTATCATATGGGCATCTCTAAAAACTACTTAAAGAAAAATCAGTGGCTCACTTTTGAGCCTGTTTTTGCGCTTTTTTGCCTTAAAATTCGTCAAATACACCAGTATTCTCCTCATTTTAAAACAAAAAAATCGCTAAAAACATTTCTCAAAATTGAGCCAAACTAGTTTTTAGAGATGCCCATTTTTAAGTCATATTTCGTTAAAATCAAATTTTCAAATCACAAAAAAAGGAAATGCATGAAAAAAGTTCTCATTTTAGGCGGTGGTTACGCCGCGCTTTCATTTGTAAAAAGCCTCAGCAAAAGCACGCTAGACAAATTTGACTTTACGCTTGTTAGCGCCACGAGCGAGCACTACTTTTCGATTCTACTTCACGAGGTCGTTAGCGGTGAAAACAGCGATGTTTGCGTGGACATAAAACGCATCTTGCCGCCGCAAGTAAAATTTGTCAAAGATAGTGTCAAAGAGATAAAAAACGGCGCGGTTGTTTGCGAAGGTGGCGAGCTAGCTTATGACTACCTTGTGGTCGCACTCGGCTTTTCTAGCAACGACTTTCGCATCGCAGGCATCAGCGAATTTAGCCACAACATCGTAAATTTCGCAGGCGCAAAAAAACTCCACGACGAGCTTTTTGCGGCACTAGACAAGAGCAAAGGCGAATTTAGGCTAGCAGTTTGCGGCGCGGGATTCAGCGGAATCGAGCTCATCTCTAGCCTCGCTGAACAGCTAAAAGGTCGCAACGTCAGCTTAGTTTGCATCGAAGCTATGAATTCCATCGTCCCGATGTTTAAGCCAGAACTCGCCGCACTTGCGAAAGATTTTTGCGAAAAACGCGGAGTCAAATTTAGACTTGGCGCGAAAATTCTTAGCTGCGAAGCAGACGGCGTAAATGTCGAAGTGAGCGGTCAAAAAGAGAAAGTGGGCGCTGACTTCATCATTTGGACGTGTGGCGTAAAAGGCAACGAAGTGATACAAAATTCGCCATTTTTCAAAAGCGGCAACTCAAAGGTAGAAGTGGACGAAACGCTCCGTCCAAAGAATCAAGAAAACGCGATGGAAAATGTTTTTGTCATCGGCGACTGCGCGGCGGTAAAGGACGAAAAAAGCGGACGATTCTTCCCGCCAACAGCACAGATAGCGACACAAATGGGGCAGTTTTTGGGCGAAAAATTTGAGGCGCTAACAAGTGGCAATGCGGGCGTGGTTAAATTTGACTACCAGCCAAAAGGGACCATCTGCTCGCTTGGTAAAGACTACGCCATCGCTGACTTGGGCGGTTTTGTTTCGTTTATTAAAAGTGGCAAGATAGCTCGCTGGCTAAAAACATACATAGAGAAGCAGTGGACAAAACGTCTTTTGGGGTAAATTTAGAGTGCGGAGAGCGGAGAGCGGGATTTGCAAATTTTCGTTTTCCGTTTTCCGTATCAAAGGAGCAACAGTGAAAAAGTGGCTTTTTCTTTTACTAATAAGTGCGGTAGCACAGGGCGCGCAAGAGGCAAAAGAGCCGAGTGAAGTGGCGCTTAGCAGGCTAAAATATGGCGGGCAGGCGCTAAAAGTGGGGCAGTTTGAGACGAGTGTAACCAAAAAGCTAAAGCTTACGCCAGACACGGTGGAGTTTAGCGTAACGCACGTAAGCGAAGGGCTCACGCCAGAAGAGGCGAGCGAGCAAAACCGCGAAAAAATGGGCGAATTTCGGAGCTTTTTAGCCACGCTTGGTGTAGGTGAAAAAGATGTAACGACACTTGGTTTTGACAACTATCAAAGCAGTCGCTACCGCGAAAACAGGGACGAAAAGGAGATTTTTGAGACACGTGTGGGCGTGAATTTTCGGCTAGAAGGCAAGAAATTTTACGATGCGTTAAAGCTTTTAAAAGCGAGCGGAATCGAAAACGCCAAAAAAAACAGAAACTACGAATTTTATGAATTTAACATCACAAAACGAGGCGAGAGCAAGGACGAGACGGCTTTGGAGGCTGAAAAGGTTTTTAAGCAGTTGGAGGCTGGACTGGAAAAACTGGGCGCTTTAAATTTGGAAATATCTGAATTTGAGACGAAAAAGCTTTCGAAAAATGGTAAAAACATAAAGATTTACAACATTCGTGATACAATAAAAATAAAAACAAAAAATTTCACCATACTAGGCAAGATTCTACAAAAAGCAAATTTGCTAAACATGAACCTCAACGGCGACATGTTTTACACCGTTTCAGACGAACAAGTAGCTAGTTTGCTTGCTGCAAACGAGGCTTTGCTTTTAGACGAAGCGGCGCAAAAGGCTAGGCGGATTCTAGGCAAAGACTACGTTTTGGGCGTGGTTACGCACATAAACTACCGAAGCGATGACCTAACAGGCGTAAAATTTCGGGCAAATGGGCAGGTGCAACAAAACCGCGTCATGGCAAAGATGAGCCTTGCTAACGCCGCTGTTAGCGATGATTTTGTAGAGAGTGTGCCGCAAATAAACACGCCAGAGGAGTTTGAACTAAACGTGTGGCTAAATGTGAATTTTGAGATAACAAAGAGGCTATTTTAGGAGGAAAGGAGAAACAAAATGGCAAAAGCAAAGGCGGTTTTTGAGTGCGAAGCGTGCGGCAACAGGCAGAGCAAGTGGATAGGCAAATGTCCGCAGTGTGGCACGTGGGAGAGTTTTGTGGAGCTGAGTGGCGAACAGCTAAAAACGCTAAAAACGCTCGGTGAGCTCACCGCGTCAAAAAGTAGCGTAAAAGCCATCACGGAGATAGAGGTAGAGGAGGTCAGCAGGCGTAGCACGGGCGATGCGGAGCTAGACCTCGTGCTCGGTGGCGGGCTGGTGGACGGCTCGCTGGTGCTAATAGGCGGAAGTCCGGGCATCGGAAAGTCTACTTTGCTACTAAAAATCGCCTCGAATTTAGCCAAAAACGGCGAAGAGGTGCTTTATGTAAGCGGCGAAGAGAGTGCAAGCCAGATAAAAATTCGTGCAAACAGACTGGACGCCAACGAACCAAATTTGTTTTTGCTTACAGAGATAAACCTCGACCTCATCTTAGCCGAAATAGCCAAAAGGGACTACAAAACCATCATTATAGACTCCATTCAGACACTTTTTAGCGACCGCATAGCATCAGCGCCTGGTTCTGTTTCGCAAGTAAGAGAGATCACTTTTGAGCTCATGCGACTGGCAAAAAGCAAAAATATAGCCATTTTTATCATCGGGCACATTACAAAAGAGGGCTCGATAGCTGGTCCTCGAATTTTAGAACACATGGTCGATGTGGTGCTCTACTTCGAAGGGGACGGCGCGCGTGAACTTCGCATCTTGCGTGGCTTTAAAAACCGCTTTGGCTCGACTAGCGAAGTGGGGATTTTTGAGATGAATGAGCGTGGGCTGGTGAGTGCAAAAGATGTCGCAAGCAAATTTTTCACGCGTGGGAGTGCGGTGAGCGGGAGTGCGGTTACGGTTACGATGGAGGGCACGCGGGCACTTGTGGTGGAGATTCAGGCGCTTGTGTGCGAAAGTGGCTACCCAAAACGAAGTTCAACTGGCTTTGACAGAAACAGGCTGGACATGCTTTTGGCTTTGCTGGAGCGAAAGCTAGAACTTCCGCTTGGGCGTTGTGATGTTTTTGTAAACGTTAGTGGCGGCGTGAAGATCACTGAGCCTGCGTGCGACTTGGCGGTGGTAGCGGCGATAGTCTCTAGCTTTCGCAACCGTCCCATTAGCAAAGAGAGTGTTTTTGTGGGCGAGATAACGCTAAATGGCGAGATTCGTGATGTTTTTAACCTCGATGCGCGTTTGAAAGAGGCGGAGTTTCAAAAATTCAAAAACGCCATCGCACCGAGCAAACCGCTACAAAAGACGGGCGTTAAGGTTTTTAGTGCAAAGGAGATAGCGCAGATTCTGGAGTGGATGTGAGTGCGGAAAAAGTCAAATTTACTTTTTCTTGAATTTGTGGATTTTAATTTCTCATAAGGTTTGAGAAGTATTTTTTTTAAGAGAAAAACCAAAAAAACCAGAGAGCGAAAGCCCCACACGCTCGGTGGTTTTGTAAATTTTTGTAATATAAAATAGCAAAACAAAGCAAAATTTAAGTGGGGCTTCGCTACAATGTTATCGAGATTTTATAAAATGTTGAGCTGTTTTAGCAGTTCAACGATTTTTTCTGCGAGTAATACAACTTTTAGTAAAAACTCAACAGCTTTGCTTATTATTTGAAAAACTTTTTCATACTTTCAGCCACCTTTCCCAAAACACCGAGCGGCAACTACCTCGTAATGCTTCTGACATTTTAGCGAAATAAGCTTAAATTTTGTTTATTCTTGA
>DCIZ01000099.1:0-167 GCA_002317305.1 Campylobacter sp. UBA1713 | reverse complement strand
GTTTTTAAGAGAAAAACCAGAGAGCGAAAGCCCCACACGCTCGGTGGTTTGTAAATTGATTAGCAAAACAAAGCAAAATTTAAGTGGGGCTTCGCTACAATGTTAATGGGTTTTTAAATTATAGAATGTTGAGCTGCTTCAACAGTTCAACGATTCTTTCTGCGAGT
>DCIZ01000153.1 GCA_002317305.1 Campylobacter sp. UBA1713 | reverse complement strand
TTTTTACCTATCGGAAAACGGAAAACGGATTTTGCGATTCTCTTGAATCGACAAACCAACGTCGTCATTCTGAGGGAGCGAATGCGACCGAAGAATCCCCTGCCTGGCAAGGGCGAAAAAAGTCAAATTTGCTTTTTCGTGAATTTGTAGATTGTTCGACATATTAAAAACAAAAAAACAATAAAAACAAAAAGGTATAAAAAAGAAGTGTAAAATGGCTATAAATTTTGTCCTAAATTTACTATCGTATTTTGTCAGTATTGTTACAAATTTTCTCCTAACGCCGTTTATACTAAAAAGTATTGGCGATGAGCCATTTGGCTACTTGATGCTTTTCATCTCGTTTGCAAACCAAATTTCGCTCATCATGTCGGCGTTTAACTCAGTCATCGGGCGGTTCATTGCAAATGACTATTTTTGTGGCAACATAAAGAGTGCAAACCGCTTCTACTCCTCGACTGTGGTTTTGAATTTTTGCGTTGGCGTTTCGACTTTTGCGCTTTTTTTGGCGTGTTCGGGCGCTATAACGCAGGCGTTAAACGTGCGTAGTGAGCTGGCTAGTGCTATGAAAGCTACCATCTTGCTTTACGCATTTTCGTTTGCTTTGCACCTTCTTACCGCCACTTCGGGTGCAAAAATTTTTGTAACCAAAAGACTCTACATAAGCTACACCATAAACATCTGCTCTTACATGACTTATGCAGTAAGTGCGGTTGTTTTGCTCTCTTATTTTAGCAAAGAGATGTGGACGGTCGCACTTTCAAACGTCCTGTGTGCCGTTTTTGCTTTTGTAACATACTTGACAGTCGGGTTTTTGTTAAAAACGGGCGTGCGTTTTCGCCTAAGCGAATTTGACGGCAAAAAGCTCCGTCTAGCCACGAAGTCAAGCGCCCTAAACGCCCTAAACGCCATTCCTGTCATCGTGCTTCACTCGGTGAGTTTGTTGCTTTGTAACGTATTTTTGTCGCCAGTTCTTGCGGGGACTTTTTACCTCTCAAAAGTGGTCGCCATCTCTGTCGAGTCGCTCTGTCTTACCATCGGCGGTTCTGTCATGCCAAAGATGGTCGAGTTTTTCTCAAAAGGCGAATTTGACGAGCTTTTTAACCTAACTAAATTTACCATGAAGATCTCAGCTGCTATAGCCGGCGTGATGATAGTGAGTTTTGTGGCACTTGGCGTGAGGTTTTACGGCTTTTGGATAGGTTTCAAATCGCCCGATGCGCGTTTTGAAATTTACCTTTTGACACTTATAAACATCTTGCCTATGTTGCTTTTGTCTGTTTGTGCGGCGTTGCTAAACCTAAATGTTACGACAAACAAACTAAAACGCCCGACACTTGCAAACGCTTGTATGACGCTTTGCATCGTAGGTTCGCAGTTTTTGGTGCTAAAATTTTTTGGTGGTGGCGTTTTTGAGGTGGCACTTTGTGCGTGCATCTTTTACACGCTTCGCATCGTGCTTTTTGACGTGATGAACGCTGGGGCAAATTTAGGCAGGAGTCTTTTTGCTTTTTACCCGTGTGTTTTTCGGTGCTTGCTTGTGCTGGGCGTGCTAGTAGCGGCGTTTTGGGGCATCGAAAAGCTCTTTGCTGACGGCGTTGTGAGCTTTTTTGTTTTGGGCGCTCTTTACTGCATTTTAGGTGCGGTTGTGAGCTTTTTTTGCCTCTTTGACGCTAGAGAAAAGGCGGTTTTGAGGGGTAAATTTGAGAATTTAAAGAGGCGGTTGAAAGTGAGTTAGGGGTTAGGATTTGGGCAGAATCTACAAAAGGAGTCGCAAGGCGTTGCCCCGTTTTGCTCTCTTTGCAAATTTAAAAAAACATCACCAAAATAAGGAGAACATTTGAATAAGTTTATCAAAAATGAAAACGCCTTAACCTGTTTGTTGGTTTTGGTAGCGTATGCGTTTAGCGTTTTTATGCGGTTTTATTGGAGTATGTGGGCGGCTGGTGCTGGCGAAAACATTTGGCAAGATGTCGTTATGATCACCTCAAATGACGGCTACTACTTTGCCGAAGGCGCTCGTGACATCATAGCTGGTTTTCACCAAACGCATGACCTAAGCCCAGTTCATGAGGCGTTAGCACAGATCACGGCGTTTTTTGGCGGCATCTTGCCTTTCAAATTTGACCTTGTGCTACTTCACATGCCGACATTTTTTGCTTCGCTTGTGGTGATTCCCATCATCTTAATAGCAAAAGAGTGCGGCGAAACTATGGCGGGCTTTTTTGGTGCTATTTTAACCAGCACCACGCTTACCTACTACAACAGGACGATGGCGGGCTACTACGACACAGACATGCTCATCATCGCGCTCATTATGTTTTTGTGCTACGGACTTGTGCGTCTCTACACAAAGAAAGATTTCACGAGCCTCGTTGTCCTCTCTGTGAGTTCGGTGCTTTGGAGTTGGTACTACTTTCAAGGCGTTGCGGTTACGCTCATCATACTTGGCATGTTTTTCTTGATGGTTTTGGTAAAAGAGCGTAAAAACTACCTTATGTATTTTGGCATCATTTTGGTTTGTTTAGGAAACATCGGCTTGCCGCTTTGGGCGATGGTGCTACTCTTTGCAGCCATTTTGGCGGCGTTTCACTTTAAACCCGAATTTGTGCTAGACATAAAAGCACTTGCTTTGCTTTCTGTTGTCGTTGTGGCGGGCTTTTTCCTAAACGGGCTTTTGGAGCAGCTTTTGTTTAGGCTGACGTTTTATTTTACAAAAGGTGCGACTACGGCAGAGTCGACTTTGCACTTTTTTGACGTGAATCAAACCATTTCAGAAGCGCAAAAGATGGGCTTTTGGGACTACCTTGTGCGACTTAGCCTAAGCCGCGTTACCATCGTTTTTGCCATCTTTGGCTTTTTGGTGGCGTGCGTAAAACACCGCGTTTTGTTGCTTTTAGTGCCTACTTTTGTCTTTGGACTTTTGGGCTTTACGAGTGGCGTTCGGTTTGGAATTTACGCATGTGTAGGCATCGGTTTTGGTTTTGCTTTTGGTGTCTTTTGGCTTTTGCGTGGCGTGATGAGCGAAAAGACTTTAGTGCGAAATGTAGCGACTGGCTTGCTAGTTGTGCTGGCTAGCTGGCTAGGTTACGAGGTGTTTAAAGATGGTTTTTTTGTTCTTTTTGACACAGAATTCATAAAAAGCGACAAGCCAACAGGGGACGTCAAATTTAAAATTGTAGCGAGTGCTATCTTTATGCTGGTGAGTTTGGGCTACCTTCTCTACCTTGCAGCGAGTGCGGTGAAGCTGGGCGCGGTGCGAGTAGTAGGCAAATTTGCGGCGTTTTTTGCCATTTTGATGTGCGTAAATTTTAACGTTTGGTACATCTACAACTTCAAAGCCTCTGTGGTTTTGACAAACAGCGAAGTCGTAGTTCTTGACCGCTTAAAACAGGTGGCAAACCGCGAGGACTACTGCGTTAGCTGGTGGGACTGGGGCTACCCTATACGCTACTTTTCGGACGTAAAGACGCTTGTAGACGGTGGCAAACACAACGGCTGGAACAACTATGCGGTGAGTTATGCCATTACACGCCAGCAAGTAGCAGCGGCAAACATGCTTCGTTTTGACGTGGAGTATACAGAAAGCTCATTTAAGGACAAAGCAAATTTGATCTATGACAAAAGAACGGGCAACATAGACTACGGCATGCTCCCGTCAAACGTGCACAAGATGCTAAAAGACCACGGCTACGAAGGCAAGAGTTCAAACATGTTTTTAGGTGGCGATATGTTTAGAAAAGACCTAAAACTGCCGCCAAAAACGCGTGATGTTTACTTCTACTTGCCATTTAGAATCGTAAACATTTTCCAAACCATCTCACTCTTTTCGTGGCTAAATTTAGACGATGGCAAGCCGTTTAACCTCTTTTACTTTGATTCTTCGGACAGAATCGTGCAAGAGGGCGACCACTTTGTCATAAATGACCGCGTTAAGATAGCAAAAGATGGCAAGAGTGCTATCATTAGTGGCACAAACTACCCGCTAAAAGCCTTTGTCCGCACGAATCACAACGAACAAGGCGCGCTCACAAAAGAGCTACTTCACGAGGACAAAGAGAGCAACTCGCGGCTTTACGTCATCTACATGCAGGATTTTAACCGCATATTTATCATGAACGAAGAGGTGATTCAGACGGCGTTTGTCCAGCTTTTTATGCTAGAAAACTTTGACCCAGAACTCTTTGAGCCAGTGGCATTTACGCCGACTGCCAAACTTTATAAACTAAAAAGATAGGAGAAATTTATGGAACCAATGACCCAATACGGCTACGAAAAACTTTGTGCTGAGCTAAAAGACCTAAAAAGCGTCCAGCGTCCAGCCATAGTAGTCGAGATAGATGTCGCCAGAAGTCACGGCGACTTAAAAGAGAACGCCGAATACCACGCGGCGCGCGAAAAACAGGCTTTTATAGAGGCACGCATCGGCGAGCTTTCGCTGCTTTTAACGCAAGCTAAAGTGATAGACCCGACCAGTTACGAACATGACAAAGTCAAATTTGGCTCGACTGTAACGCTCATAGACGAGGATGACGAGGAGAAAACTTACACCATCGTAGGCGTAACAGAGAGTGATCTGAGTAAGGGGCTCATAAGCATCTCGACACCGCTAGCAAAGCAGCTTTTGGGAAAAGAGGAGGGCGATGAGGTTACACTTCGTTTGCCAAAAGGGGAGCAGACGGTGGAGATAAAGAGCATCTGTTTTAAGCCGATAGTTTTTTGATGCGATGCGGAGTGCGTTCGGATTGCGGAGTGCGGAAATTTGCAATTCTAGAAAAAGCACAAACCAAACGCCGTCATTCTGAGGGAGCGTTTAGCGACCGAAGAATCCCCCGCCTGGCGAGGGCGAAGAATCGTCAAATTTAGCTAAAAGC
>DCIZ01000104.1:1427-13299 GCA_002317305.1 Campylobacter sp. UBA1713 | reverse complement strand
AAATTCCGTTTTCCGTTTTCTGCATTCCGTTTTCCGAACGGGGTCGCAGGGGCTTGCCCCCGCCCGCCCGTCCCTCGCCACCGATTTTTGAGACCAAAGCGAAAAAATCGGTGGCGAGGGACTAATAAAAAAGCGTTAGCTTTTTACCTGGCGGAAAACGGAAAACGGAATTTTGCGGTTATCGAAAATGCGAAAAATTTGCTTTTTTGTAAATTTAAAGATTCTACTCGCTCAAATTTCAGGGGATTATTCGGGTCGCTTTGCTCCCCTCAGAATGACGGCTTCGCATCTGCGTTTCGCATTTTTGCGAATTTATGCTCTTAACGTCAAATTAACGTCGAGAGAGAAAATTCTCAAAATGCGAAAAAAGTCAAACCAAACGCCGTCATTCTGAGGGAGGCAAAGCCGACCGAAGAATCCCCTGCCTGGCGATGGCGGAAAAAGTCAAATTTGCTTTTTCGTGAATTTGACTTTTTACTCCTTCAAATTTCAGGGGATTCTTCGGTCGGCTTACGCCTCTCTCAGAATGACAGCGTTGGTTTGTCAATTTTCGAAATTTACAAATTTCCATTTTCCGCAATTTTGTTTTTCTAAACATATGTAAATTTGTAACCCAAATTTCAAATTTGCCTAAAACCCGTGCAAGCGTTTTTTCTCTTCGCTAATGGGAAGTTTGTTTTTGCACTCTTTGTCGACGCTCACATAGACCACTTCTGCGCTCGTTACTGGGATGCAAAATGAGTTGCCATTTGCGTCTAGTCTGTGTGCGACAACTTCGACTTTTGTCGTGATGGAGCTCTTGCCGACTGCTGTGTTTTTTGCGTAAAAACTTACCAAATCGCCTATTAAAACGGGCTCTTTAAAGATGACCTCTTTTACAGAAACCGTTACCACGCGCTCGCTTACTAGCTCCATAGCCGCTGCGTAGCCTGCTAGGTCTATTTGAGAGAGAATCCAGCCGCCGAAAATGTTGCCAGCGGGGTTTGTGTCGCTTGGCATCGCAACGAGTTTTATCTTTGGTTCGCCAAAATCTTTCATAAAAATTTCCTTTAATTTTAAATTTAGTTTTATTATAGCGACTTTTGTTTAATATTTTTTCCATTCAGAAAGCGGAGTGCGGAAATTTGCATAAAAAAAGCGATTTTTAAGGCTAAATTTGCTAAATTTCAAATTTTTTACATTTAAATTCAAATTTTACGAAAGGAGAAGAGTTGGCAAAAGACGATGTAATCGAGATCGATGGCAGTGTCATCGAGGCGTTGCCAAATGCGACTTTTAAAGTCGAACTGGACAACAAGCACGTGATTTTGTGTCATATCGCAGGAAAGATGCGTATGCACTACATAAAGATTATGCCGGGCGACAGAGTTAGAGTTGAGCTCACGCCGTATAGTCTTGACAAGGGCAGAATTACTTTTAGATATAAGTAAGCCAAATTAAAGCATTTATTGGCTATAATCTAGCCCTTTTTGCAAAAAGAACTGAACGGAGAGGTATTTTTAAAGCGTGCCACAGGTTTTAAAAATAGCTGGATTTCCAAAGTCCTATTCAGTAAGGTTTTGTGGTAATTTCAAATTTAGGAGAGAAAGATGAAAGTTCGTCCTTCTGTTAAGACAATGTGCGATAAATGCAAAGTCATTAAACGCAAAGGCGTGGTTCGCGTTATCTGCGAAAACCCAAAACACAAACAAAGACAAGGATAAAACATGGCTCGTATTGCAGGTGTTGATTTACCAAATAAAAAACGAATTGAGTATGGTTTGACATACATTTATGGCATCGGTCTTTACAATTCAAGAAAAATTCTTGACGCGGTTGGCATCTCTTATGACAAGAGAGGCTATGAGCTTAGTGAAGACGAGGCGGCGGCTATCCGAAAAGAGATCCAAGAGCACTATGTGGTGGAGGGCGACTTGCGAAAAGAGGTTGCCATGAACATCAAAGCTTTGATGGATTTGGGAAGTTACAGAGGACTTCGCCACAGAAAAGGCTTGCCAGTTCGCGGTCAAAAGACAAAGACAAACGCTAGAACTAGAAAAGGCAAGAGAAAAACTGTCGGTGCGGCGACTAAATAAGGAGTAAGAGATGGCAAAGAAAGTAATCAAAAAAAGAGTTGCTAAGAAAAATATAGCAAAAGGCATCGTGCACATTTCAGCTTCTTTTAACAACACAATGATCACCGTTACAGATGAGATGGGTAACGCTATTGCGTGGAGTAGTGCGGGAAATCTCGGCTTTAAAGGTAGCAAAAAGTCTACGCCATATGCGGCGCAACAGGCAGTTGAGGATGCGCTAGCAAAGGCAAAAGAGCACGGAATCAAAGAGGTCGGCATCAAAGTTCAAGGACCAGGTAGCGGACGTGAGACGGCGGTTAAGAGTGTAGGTAGCATCGAGGGAATTCGAGTAACATTTCTAAAAGACGTAACACCACTTCCACACAATGGTTGCAGACCACCAAAACGCCGAAGAGTGTAAGTTAAGGAGAATACAATGGCAAGATATAGAGGACCAGTTGAAAAGATAGAAAGACGACTTGGCGTTAGCTTGGCACTTAAAGGCGAGAGAAGATTGGCAGGAAAGAGTGCGATCGACAAACGCCCATTTGCACCAGGACAACATGGACAGGCTCACAGCAAGATTAGCGAATATGGCACACAGCTAAGAGAGAAGCAAAAGGCTAAATTTATGTATGGGCTAAGCGAGAAGCAGTTTAGCAGGCTTTTTGCAGAGGCGGCGCGTAGAGATGGCAACACAGGATCGCTTTTGATATCGCTTTTGGAGCAGAGACTAGACAATGTAGTTTACAGAATGGGTTTTGCGACAACTAGACGTTTTGCGCGCCAGCTTGTTACTCACGGGCACATTTTGGTCGATGGCAAGAGAGTTGACATTCCGTCATACAGCGTAAAAGCGGGACAAAAGATCGAGGTTATAGAGCGAAGCAAAAACAATCCACAGATAGTAAAAGCGGTTGAGCTCACAAACCAAACAGGAATCGCGGCGTGGGTGGATGTGGAAAAAGATAAAAAATTCGGAATTTTCACACGAATCCCAGATAGAGAAGAGGTTGTTATCCCAGTTGAGGAGCGATATATCGTAGAGCTTTACTCTAAATAACAAGGAGAATTTGGATGAAAAAGATTACTACTACACCTTATGTGCCCAATGAAATTGAGGTAGTAAATGTTGGTAAGAATATTGCTAGAGTTACAGCATATCCATTTGAAAACGGTTGCGCAGTAACGCTAGCTCATCCGCTCCGCCGTCTACTTTACACAAGCACAGTTGGTTTTGCGCCGACAGCAGTGAAGATCGATGGCGTTAGTCATGAGTTTGATAGCTTGCGTGGAATGTTTGAGGACGTTACACTCTTTATCATAAATCTAAAAAACATTCGTTTCAAGCTGAAAAGCGGTGCGGACAGGGAGGTTGTAGAGTATAGCTTTAAGGGTGCAAAAGAGATCAAAGGTAGTGACCTAAACAACGACCTTGTTGAGATCGTCAATCCAGATTCATATTTGGCGACCATAAACGAAGACGCTGAACTCAAATTTAGTGTCATCATCGAACGCGGAATCGGTTACGTGCCAAGCGAGGAGATCCGTGAAGCAACAGAGAGCGACTACATCGCTTTGGATGCCTTTTTTACGCCTGTTAAACATGTTAATTATGACATTGAAAACATTCTTGTTGAGGGAAATTCTGACTTTGAAAAGATCGTTATGACCATCACAACTGACGGACAGGTAACACCAGTCGATGCGTTTAAAAATGCCATCGAGGCGATGTATCAGCAGATGTCGATTTTCAACAAAGTTTTAAACATTACACCAGAGGTAAATTTGAGTGTCAAAAAGCCTGGTTGTGAAGGCGAGCATGCAAAACTTTTTGAGGGTATCGAGAATCTTAGTTTGAGTTCAAGGAGTTCAAACTGCCTAATTAAGTCAGAAATTCGCTTTATTGGCGAGTTGGCTTTGATGGACGAGGACGAGCTAAAAGAGATCAAAAATCTTGGCAAAAAGTCTATAGATGAGATAAAAGCGGCGATGGAGAACATCGGCTATCCGATAGGTGAAGATACTATCGAAAACAAAGATCTCATTAGACGCAAAATAAATGAGTTAAAGGAATCAAAATGAGACACAATCACGGATACAGAAAACTAGGACGAACTAGCTCGCACCGTGCTGCGCTTTTGAAGAATCTTGCCATCGCTATCATAAAAGCTGGCAAGATAGAGACCACTTTGCCAAAGGCAAAAGAGCTTCGTGGCTACGTTGAGGGCTTGATCACTCGTGCTAGAAAGGGCGACTCAAACGCGCACAGATATGTCTTTGCGGCTTTGCAGGACAAAGAGACGACAAACAAACTAGTAACAGAGGTTGCGCCTAAATTTGTTGAGAGAAACGGCGGTTACACACGCATCGTAAAGACTCGCGTTAGACGAGGCGACGCAGCGGAGATGGCTTACATTGAGCTAGTGGCGTAACTTTTGCGTAACTTTTGCGTAACTTTTGCGTAACTTTTGCGTAACTTTTGCGTAAATTTTGCAAATTTGCAATACGTCGCTTCTTGCTAATAGAGCGATTTTATCTTAATGGCATCTCTAAAAACTGAGCCAAATCGGTTTTTTTAGAGATGCTTATACTTTTACACTAAAACTTGTGAAATTCTTTACCAAACTTCAAACATTTAAGCTAAAATTTGCTAAAATGTCTCAAAAAATTCATGCTAACACTACAAAAAAGGAACAAAAAAATGAGACAAACAGCACAAAAAACACAAACGATAAATTTCGCAAAATACGAACACATGAGCGAAAGACAGCTACTAACTTCTTTACTAAACGCTGAACAAAGAGAGGTAAAACTAAAACAAGAGTTACAAAAAAAACTAAAAACAAACAGCGAGCTTATCAAATTTTTAAAAACAAAACTCAAAAAACGCATCGACTCGCCTCGTCCGCGTTATGACTTTGTCCCTTATGAACAGACGGAGTCTTACAAATTTTTTAAAGAATACGAAGCGACACTTACCGAAGCTGAAAGGGCGGAACTTTTAGCACAAGTCGAAGCAGATGTTAACAGGAGTTATGACGATGATGACGAATTTGAGGATTGATATTAACAACAAAGCTGAAAAGTTTTTGGAAAAACTTCGTGTTAGCCAGCCAAAAGATTATGTAAAAGTCGCCGCTTTTCTATATGTAAGGTTGCCCGCTTGCGAGAATCCTTGCACGTTGCCAAACGCTAAACGTTTGCAAGGTTTCAAAAACCACTATCGTTGGCGAGTTGGCGACTTTCGCATCGTTGGCATCGTAGAAAACGGCGAGTTTAAGATCGTCCAAATAGTCCAAATCTCCAAACGAGACGAAAACACATACAAAATTTAACAAAGAATTCATCAAAGAAAAGTATTTTTTTAAAAGGAACAAAAATGACACAAACAGCACAAAAAACACAAACAACACAAACGATAAATTTTGCAAAATACGAACACATGAGCGAAAGACAGCTACTAAATTCACTACTAAACGCCGAGCAAAGAGAGGTAAAACTAAAACAAGAGTTACAAAAAAAACTAAAAACAAACAGCGAGCTTATCAAATTTTTAAAAACAAAACTCAAAAAACGCATCGACTCGCCTCGTCCGCGTTACGACTTTGTCCCTTATGAGCAGACGGAGTCATACAGACTTGCAAGAGAATATGAAGCGACACTTACCGAAGCTGAAAGGGCGGAACTTTTGGCACAAGTCGAAGCAGATGTAAATAGGAGTTATGACGATGATGACGAATTTTCAGATTAATATTAACAAAAAAGCCATGAAATTTATGAAAGATATTGCAACTAGTAGTCCAAAAGACCATTTGAGAATATACAATTTTTTGAACTCAGTTTTGCCCGCTTGCGAGAATCCTTGCACGTTGCCAAACGCCAAACGCCTGCAAGGTTTCAAAAACCACTATCGTTGGCGAGTTGGCGACTTTCGCATCGTTGGCATCGTAGAAAACGGCGAGTTTAAGATCGTCCAAATAGTAAAAATCTCCAAACGAGACGAAAACACATACAAAATTTAACAAATCGTAAAACTACATGGCATCTCTAAAAACTGAGCCAAATCGGTTTTTTAGAGATGCCAAATCTCTTTCACCTCTCATAATGTGTCCACATTCTCAAAACTCTAACGATGCTTTGCTCTGCAAAAACTTCATACACAAGCCGATGTTGGACGTTAATCCTTCGCGAATATTTCCCAGTCAAATCGCCCACCAACTTCTCATAAGGTGGCGGAATCTGAAAAGGGTCGTTTTTTAAAATTTCTATAAGCCTCTTTACGCTCTCTTTTAAATTTGCCTGCTCGACTTTTTTGCTATCTTTTACCGCTTGTTTTGCATAAACCACCGCCCATATCACCACTCCAGTTCTTTTACACTCTCCTCTAACGGCTCTTTGCTCGCTTCTAGAATCGACTCTTTCATGCCCGGAATCGAACACAAATGCAACGTCTCTTGAATCTGCCTCCAATACTCTTCAGAAATCAAAACCGCATTGTTTCTCTCTCCTGAAATAAACACTGGTTCGTAAAGATTTTGAGTTCGGTCTATTAGGTTTTGTAAATTTGCCTGCGTTGCTGTCATTTTAAATTTCCTCATAAAATTTTTTCGCAAATTTTACCTGTTTTTACATAAATCAAAGCTGAAATGTGGTAAAATTTTAACAGCATTCTAAGTGTGAACTGAAAAATTCGTCTTTGTCAATAATGAGAATTTCGAGCTATTATTTTAATGAGCCAAAAGTCTCAAAAATATTCTATGTCTCCTAAATCCCATTCATATCCTTAACTATATCATTAAATTTCTCTTTATCTACAATCGATGATTTTAGATAATTTGCCACGTTTAAAAAAATTGATCTTATTCTAAGATCAAATCTAATCCTATTTTCATCTTTATATTTTTGTTTGTATTCTCCATTGTTTCCATCACTATACTTATCTGGAAAGTAACCATCAGAACAAGAGTCATTAGCTTCTGCAGAATTATACTTATCCAAATAAAACCAGTAGTTAAAATAGTCATATTTTATAACGTGCAAAATTTGACAATAATTTTGATTTTTTTCATCTTTAATATCCTCGATAAATTGTTCTTTTAATTTTTTAGCAAAATTGTTTAAATTTAGATGTTGTTGTTTACTCTTGTTGTTTTCTTCTTCAAGTTCATCGTAAATTTTTATATATTTTTCCATAAATTTAAAAAATCCATCAAAATCTACCATATATTTTGCATTTACAAACGCCAACACAATGATACATTGAATTGTTGCATCCTTGTATGGTTTCGACTTGATTTGATTAATCAGATCCTGATAATCCAATAAAGCATTCACCACTCTTTGAATAATACGAATATTATTACTAGGCTGTCGTTCCGACATCTTGTTCCTAAAACGTTCCTCGTCCAAAGTAAAATCCAAATCAGCTCTAGTGTTGTAAAAAAAGTTTTTAATTTCGTTACTTAAATCTTCTGACAACATTTTCTCTTGTTTTGCAACTATATCTGATGGTTTTTTATCTTTATATATACCGTTTACAAATTCAAACGGATCAACACAACTTTTATCTATCTTAAACTCATAATCCACAAGCTTGTCTTTGTATTGTTTTGCTTCGCCAAAATCAACAACTTTGTCGTTGAAAATCATCACAACCTTACACTCTCTATCCTCTTTTAGCTTTGCTATGAGCCCAAAAATATCTTTTTTGTTTATTTTATCGCTCATTCGCTCAAAATCATCAAAACAGACTATGACGTTTTTAAAATATTCCTTGTCTAGTAGTGAAATAACTGAAGAAATGGTAATTTGAACAATGCTTGACCCTTTTGCGAATTTTTCGACGACTTTAGAAAGAAATTCGAATGGTTTATATTTTTTTGCAAATTGCTTCAATTTACTCACCTGAACGAAAATTTCCTCCTCTATCGCCTTTAAATTCTCCTTTCCAAAAAGCGAAATGTAGGCAAATTTGTCTGTGTTTGCTTTTGGTGTTTCGCAATCGATTAGCACCTCTCTTGGCACATGATTTAATCCGCTTTGTCGCTTAAATTCACTTTTACACGTCTCTACAAAATCTTTCCAAAAATACGTCTTGCCGACTCCCCACTCGCCACTAATAGCAATACAATACGGCGTTTCTCGCCCAAAAAGTAGCTCACGCAAACGATTCTCAATCTGCTTTAAATTTGTCTTTTTTTCCATATTTCACTCCTACTTAAATTCACCACCGCTACCCAAAACGCCAGCGCCTTTTAACAAAAAGCTCCGTTTTTGCGCCCAAACGCGTCTTTCGCCATAAAGGTCATATTTCCAAATGGGCGCGTTTGCTTTAAAGTCTTCCACAAAAACGTCAAGCACTTCTAGTGCCGCACGGCGTTTTTTGGACGCTACAAAAGCGACAAAACTCACCGCGCCCACCGCCACGTCTCCACGAGCGTGTGCCATTTTTAGCACCACGCCCGCTGTGCCAGCCGTGCCCGCCACAAAACCGCTACTTTCGCCCGCCGTGCCACTGTCGCCCGCTGCATTGTCATTTGCCACACATTTGCCGACTTGTTCACCGCTTTCCAAATTTAGCTCTGTGCTAGCGAGTTGCTTTTCCCACTGCTTAAACCACGCCTGCAAAAGTGGCTCATATATGTCAAAGCTAAGTCCGCTCACACCATCGTCGTCTCTCACCACGCCCACAAAGAAGCAAAGCGCCCCGCACCCACGCACCTCGCCTTGCCACTTTGCGACCAAAGCCACAGCATCTAGCGCGCCGTCAAAAATTTCTACCATTTTCACCCTCCGCAAACTGGCGGCAAGATGCAAACTTTGTCGCCATCTTTTAGCCCAAAGCCCAAGTCGCTCACAAGCTCGTCATTTACCGCAACGGCTGAAATTTCTAGCCACTTTGCAACGCCTTCAAATTTGGCAAGTGCCGTTTTTAGTTCAGCTAGACTTGCCGCCTCTACCTCCAAAACCTCGCCACCGACTGCCACAGCAGCAGGTCCTAAAAGCTCAACTTTTACCATTTTTATATCCTTTCATTTTTACACTCGCACCGAAATGCCATTTTGTGCCAAAAAGCTCTTTAACGCACAAATTTCTATCTCTTTAAAGTGAAAGATGCTAGCTGCAAGCGCTGCGTCCGCACCAGCACAAAAGACATCTAGCACGTGTTGCATCGTTCCAGCGCCGCCACTTGCTATGACAGGCACGCTTAAATTTGCCCCAAACCACGAAGTTATAGAGAGGTCAAAACCTGCCTTTGTCCCATCTGCATCCATCGAAGTTAGCAAGATCTCTCCAGCACCTCGCTCCACCACTTCACGCCCCCACGCAAACGCGTCCACGCCAGTGTCGTTTCGACCGCCGTGTGTAAAGACGTGCCACACGCCAGCGGCTTTTTGCTTTACGTCCACAGCGACTGTTATACACTGCGAGCCAAATTTAGCCGCGGCTTTTGTGATGAGTTCTGGGTTTTTTAGCGCGGCTGAGTTTAGGCTAACTTTGTCACAGCCAGCATCCAAAAGGCGTGAAATGTCGTCAAGCGATGCGATGCCGCCACCCACTGTGAGCGGAATGAAAAGCTCACGTGCTACTTTTGCCACTATGTCAGCCATCGCGCCGCGTCCTTCGACAGTAGCGGTAATGTCCAAAAAACATAGCTCGTCAGCGCCCTCTTCGTTGTAGCGTTTGGCGACTTCGACAGGGTCGCCTGCATCTTTTAGTCCTACGAAATTTACCCCTTTTACCACGCGTCCATCTTTTATGTCTAGGCATGGAATGATGCGTTTTGCAAAGTTCATTTGAATCCTTTTTTTTGTGGTTAAAATGTGTAGTGTATAGAAAATTTACTTAAAAACTAAATTTGCGAAAAGCTTAAAAAAAGAATTTGCTGAGCGGTTAAGCGCCCAGCAAAAGCAACACCAGCGATCCTCATTTGTGCATGGCGTCAAGTAAGATCAGCATAAGGTAAGGTTAAGTGAGAATTCGCTAGAATTGCTTATCAAGATTACGGAAAGGGTTTTGTTGCTACTTTACTTTTTTAAGAGTATTCGCAACAAAACAACTATTTTCAAGCCTAAAACGATTATCTCTAATACGCATTTCAACTCTTCCAAAAAAGATTTTGTTCACGATTTGCTTAAAGCAAATTTAATTCACGCCACAAACATCATCAAGCGATTTTTGCGTTTGTAGCCGTAGGCAAATTTGCCGTTTTTAGTATGCGTTTTTACGAACGCTTCTAGCGCTGTAACATCTAGCGTTTTTACGTCCGTGTGGCGTGAGAGTTGTAACAAAAAGTCCGACATCGCCTCTTCGGGCGTGCTCTCATAAATTCGCTCTTTTTCACATGAGCCCATCGCCACAGGCACTACACCCATCGCCGCCAAACCGTCCAGCAACGCATCGGCACTTGTCAGGTTTTTTCGCTTAACGCCACAAAGCGTGTAGACGTGGTCGTAAAGCGAGTTGTGAGACGCACTATCCCAGCCCACAAGACAAAGTGCTCCGCCACTTCGCAAAAGCCCCAAAGTCGTCACAACCGCATCAGCCGTGTCTAGCGCGGGCGTAAGCCCAGCGACTGCTGTGTCAAATTTAACGCCACTTTTTACGCTTTTTTTGGCAAATTCGTCCCACACGCTAACGCAAGTCGTGAAGTTTTTTATCCCCAGCGTTTTAGCACTCGCGTCTGCCTTTTTTAGCATCTCTTCGCTAATGTCAACGCCTAAAACTGACTTTGCCAAAAAGCAAATTTGCAGCCCAAAACGCCCACTTCCGCACCCAACATCGACTACATCGCCACTAAAATCCGCGCCATTTTGTCGGAAAAATTCTAGCATCTCCAAAGTGTCTGGCGCGTCTTTTACAAAAGCAGGGTAAGTGCTGGCTTTTTGATTCCAAAATTCGCGTTTTTCTGAATTTGTTAAATTCTCTTTTTTCATAAATTTGTCCTTTTTGTTAAAAAAATTCCGGTCGCCCAAAAGTCTGCGCTTTTAAAAGTGCGAGCATCTTTTTTGCTGCTAGCTGTTCGGCTTCTTTTTTGCTTTTGCCTATTTCGCACGCCATTTTTCTGTCCTCCAAAAACGCCGCTATCTCAAAAGTTTTGTTGTGGTCAGGTCCAAAAGCCCGCACGAGCTCATAGCGCGGCATGAGCCCGAAGTGCTCTTGAGTGAATTCTTGCAACGCCGTTTTGTAGTCTTTTGAGAGTGTTTTTAGGTCTATCTTTGCAAATGATTTTTCTAGCAAAGGAATGAAAATTTCGCGCACTTTTGCCACGCCGCTTTCTAGGTAAATAGCGCCCATGACCGCTTCTAACGCATCGCTAATGATGCTGTGTTTTTCGCGTCCGCCATTTCTCTCTTCGCTGATGCTCATAGAGACAAAGCTACCCAAATTTACCAAAGATGCTATCTTAAAAAAACTCTCCTCATTTACCAGTGCGGCGCGTAATTTTGAGAGTTCGCCTTCGCCGTTGTGGCGGAATTTTGTGAAAAGATACTCGCCGACTATTAGGTCTAAAACCGCATCGCCTAAAAATTCTAGCCTCTCGTTGTTTATCTCTAGTTTGCAACTTCTGTGCGTTAGGGCTTCTTTCAAAAGTGCTTTGTTTTTAAATTTGTAGTTTAACATTCCTTCTAATCTTTGCATTTTGACCTCGTTTTGTGGTTTAAGGGCGTGATTTTATCCTTTTTTTTATAAACTTTTGATAAAATTACACATTAGGGCATCTCTAAAAACTACTTAACTAAATTTGAGTGGCTTGCTTTTTCGTTTGTTTTTGAGCTTTTTTGCCTTAAAACTCGTTACATACGCCAGTATGC
>DCIZ01000104.1:0-1384 GCA_002317305.1 Campylobacter sp. UBA1713 | reverse complement strand
ACTGGTTTTTAGAGATGCCCTTTATTTAAATTTAAGGCGAAAAATGCACTTTAATTTTATTACTATTTTTCCAAATTTGGTTTTGCCGTATTTTGCAGATTCCATACTTAAACGCGCGCTTACTCGCGGGCTTTTTGGCGTGAGCTGTTTTAATCCGCGCGACTTTTCAAGCGAGCCACACCGAAAAACTGACGACTACATGTGTGGCGGCGGGGCCGGACTTCTCATGACGCCGCAGCCGCTTTTTGAGACGCATGAGCACATAGTAAAAACGCAGGGCAAAACGCACACAGTGGCGCTTACGCCAAGTGGCAAACTCTTTCGCCAAAATGACGCAAAACGCCTCTCTCGCTTGCCAAATTTGACTTTTGTTTGTGGGCGTTATGAGGGTTTTGACGAGCGTTTTGTGGAGGAGAAAGTGGACGAGGTTTTTTGTGTGGGCGACTTTGTTTTGACGGGCGGCGAGCTGGCGGCACTTTGCGTGTGCGATGCCATTTGTAGAAACATAGATGGCGTTTTGGGTAACGAAAATTCACTGGACGAGGAGAGTTTTGAGGGTGGTTTGCTAGAAGCGCCGAGCTTTACGAAGCCAAATGTTTTTCGCGAATTTCGTGTAGTTTCAGCATTTTTAAAGGGAAATCACGCTAATATCAGCAGTTTAAAATCACAAATGGCGGTTTGTAAAACGGCGTTTCATCGACCGGATCTTTTTGCAAATTTACCGACCAAGATAAAGGAATCTCATGAGAAACAGATACATTGAGGCGTTTGAAAACGCACAAATCAACGGTAAAGTTGTTCCTGATTTTCGCGCTGGTGATACAATTAGCATTGCAAATCGTATCAAAGAGGGCGACAAAAGCAGGATTCAAACTTTTGACGGCATTTGCATAGCAAGGCGTGGAACGGGCACAGGCGAGACTTTCATAGTGCGAAAGATTGGTGCAAACGGCGTTGGCGTGGAGAGAATTTTCCCAGTTTATGCGGAGAATTTGGAGAGCATTAAGCTAGTTAGACGTGGTCGTGTTAGACGAGCGAAGCTTTTCTACTTGCGTGGATTGCGCGGAAAAGCGGCAAAAATTCGCGAACTTAAAAAATAACCTAAATTTAAATTTTGGCTTTTTTGGCTTTCTGTTTTTTATTTCGGGGCTTAACGCCTCGACTTTTTCTGCTTTTTTGTCTCTTGCTATTTGGTTTTTATTTTTTTTGCTTTTGATATATTTGGCACGCTTTTTTGTTTATTTGTAAAATAGAAATTTTGGTAAAAAGCTAACGAGAGAGCTGAATCTATAAATTAAGGGCACCTCTAAAAAACCATTTAACGGAAGTTGGTGGCTTGCTTTTTTGTTTGTGTTTCACGGAAGCTTCGCTTTGCATATTTTTA
>DCIZ01000029.1:5210-18058 GCA_002317305.1 Campylobacter sp. UBA1713 | reverse complement strand
CTAGTTTTTAGAGATGCCCTAAAATTTATATCTTACGCCAAATTTGCCACCAGCAAAGTTGCCATCGCCAAACCATGATTTTACAAAACCTTCGCCACTCAACTCCCAACGCCCGAGGTCAAATTTAAGCCCAGCGCTAAACTCCAAACTCTTGTCCATTTTGCTCTCGTAGTCTAGCCATGAGCGAATTTGCTCTTCGTTTTGGTAGGTGCGTTTTAGCAAGTGAGAGTAGGCGACTTTTGCGTAGACATTTTTGTCAAATTCAAATTCAGCACCCACTGCCACGCCCACTTCGTAGCTTCTTTTTCCGCTATCTTGCTCGATTTCAGAAATTTTCATGTTGTCTCTTAAAACCACCTCTTGCAAAACAGAGACAAAAGGCTTTACGCCCACTTTTTCAAAGTCAAAACGCTTGCCCGCACTCAAATTTAGCCCGTAGCGTCTTAGGTTGTAACTGATGTTGTAAAGGTCGTTTTCACTCTTTAAATTCGCAAGTCCAGCACTCACCGCCGCACTTAGGTCGATGCCGCCAAGAGTTGTCCCAAAGCCAAGTGCGCCCTGTGTGCTTGTCGTTTTTGTGGTGCGTGTCCCAAAAATTCCCACTTTTTCATCTTCGCTACTTTGTCCGTATGCAGCACTTAACCAAAGATAGCTCTCTTCAGCTACACGTGTGATGGCGCCACCTTTTACGATGACGCTGTAGCCTGAATTTGTGCCTGAACTAAGCGCACCAGCGATGATGCCTATCTCGACTGCTTTTTCTTTTTGTGGTGCGTAAGTAGCCATATCTGTGCGAAGTGCGGCGACTTTTACAGGTGCGGCGTTTAGTAGCGATGGGCTTACGCTTTGCAAAGTGTCAAAGGCTTTTAGCTGCATCAAAGGTGCGTTGTTTGCGTTTGAAAGATCTTTTTTTAGCTCCACTACGCCTTTGCTAACTTGCTCTTTTGTGCCAAGTTTGCTAGCTAGTGCTTCGTCTCCACCAAAGACTTTTTCTAGCGTTGTGAGAATGTTTTGGTCGCCTTTTTCTAAACTATCTTTCATCTTTTGGTATTCTGTTTGGACAGGTTCAGTCGGCGTAACTGGTTCGGTCGGCTCTGTCGCATTAACTTCGCTCGTTTTCCACCCCACAACCAAATTTGAGCTAGTTATGTTTGCCTCCAAAAATTCATTTGCCTCGCCGTTTGTCGTTAGCGTAACTGCCTCTTTGTCTAAATTTACAGACGCGCCGTTTATGAGCGTGTAGCTAACACCTGCGGCTTGTGCGAGGTTTTTTGTCTCCACTTCTACCACGCCGCCATCTTTGTTGTCAAAAGCACCAGAGACGTTCAAAAGTCCAAAGTTTAAATTTGCACCAGGCAAAAACCTCAAAACGCCGCTGTTTTCAAAAGTCGCCGCATTTAGCGTTCCGCCACTTAGCGTAACATTTCCGTTGTTTATGAATTTCTGTGTTGTCGCTGTTGCGCCGTCTGCTACGTTAAACGCTGCTAAATTTATCACCGCACCAGTTGCTCTGAAATTTGCGTTTGCACCGACTATGTTTACCGCTGAATTTACCCCGCCGTCCTGTGTGTTTACGAGGTTTTGAAACAAAGCCGTGCCGTGAATGTTCATCACGCTAGCACCACAACCGCCTATCATCTCGCAAGTGTAGTCTGTTTGGTCGCGCTCACCGCCATTTTGCCAAACGCCCGAGCGGCTTGCATCTAGCGTGCTACTCTCGTCTATGTCTATGTTAAGCGTTCCGGGCGTGTAGTCTAAATTTGGCTCCATCGACTCTTTTCTGCTGGTGATGAGGTTTGTTACGTCTAGTTTTAAAAGCGCGCCATTTTTTAGCTCGACATCGCCGTAAAAATTTGCCATCTCTGTGGTGATGGACAAATTTGCGTTGTCTAGGATTAGTTTGCCCGCACCGCCACCTACGCTACCGTGTGAGTAAGCACCACCCACTGTAAAAATGATGGAGCTTGCGCCAGAATTTAGCGTTAGGCTTTTGCTACCAAAACCAGTGCCTTGGTAGTTAAAGTCGCCACTTACATCTACGCTGTCAAGCTCTGTTGCAAAGCTACCGAAGTTGTAGAAATTTGCCGTTACGTTTTTGCCGATGCTAATAGAAGGCGTGTAGAAAGTAGCACCTTTGTCCTCTAGTGCGAGGCTTGCTGTGGCGGTATATGTGTTTTTAGACGCGCCGCTGTTTGTAACCACCAAAGCTTGACCTGACTGGTAGTTAAAGATGTTTTCTCTGCCGCCTGTCGAGGCTACAAAGCTGTAAGTGTCGTTGCGATCGCTTCCACCTAGCTCTACCGCGCTGCTTAAACTGCCGTTTAAAACTTCTGCTTCACCAAATAGCACCAAAGCTACAAGCAAACTAAATTTACTTTTCATTTTTCTTCCCTTTGTTTTAAATTTACGTGGCATTATAGCTAACAAATGGTAACAAACGGTAACAAATGGTAACAACGCACGAAACAAACGCCAAAAATTCAGCAAGTTTTATGTATAATCCAAAACAAATTTAAAACAAAAGGCACAAAAATGTTTTCTACATATCTCGCCATTGGGCTATATTTTGCCATTTTGCTCGGCATCGGCAAATTTAGCTATCGTAAAAATTCAAATTTAGACGAGTATCTGCTCGACAACAGAAGTCTAAATCCGCTCATGACCGCACTCTCAGCGGGCGCTAGCGACATGAGTGGCTGGATGCTTTTGGGGCTTCCTGGTGCTCTCTACCTAAGTGGCATCTGTAGCGCGTGGATAGCCGTAGGGCTAAGCGTGGGCGCGTGGGCAAACTACCGATTTTTAGCAAAACGCCTCCGCATCTACACAGAAGTTTGTGGCAACGCCATCACCATTCCAGACTTTCTCGAAAACCGCTTCAAAGACAAGTCAAAGCTACTTCGCACCATCTCGGCGGTTTTTATCCTCATCTTTTTCACGCTTTATGTAAGTAGCGGCATCATCGCTGGCGGCAAGACGTTTGAGAGTTTTTTTGGGTTAGACTTTGCTTTTGGCGCTTTGCTGGCACTTGTCATCGTGGTTTTTTACACTTTTGCAGGCGGTTTTAAGGCGGTTTGTATAACAGATGCTTTTCAAGGAACTTTGATGTTTGTCGTTTTGGTGGCAGTGCCTTTGGTGGCGTGGCTAAATTTGAAAGCGCCGTTTGAGTTTTTTACGACTCTTAAAAGCATCGCACCAACACATCTTGACTTTTTTGCAAACCAAAGCTTTTTGAGCGTTTTGGGGCTTTTGGCGTGGGGTTTTGGCTATTTTGGTCAGCCGCACATCATCGTGCGTTTTATGGCTATTAGAGACGCTCGTGAGCTAGACAGTGCTAGGCGAATCGGAATTTTGTGGATGGTTTTGGGGCTTTTGGGTGCTATAGTTAGCGGGCTTTTGGGCGTGGTCTTTTTCGCTGAAAATGGCGGTGCTTTAAAAGACGCTGAAACGGTCTTTTTAAAGCTGGGCGAAACGCTTTTTCACCCGTTTTTTGTCGGTGTCATCATCTCTGCTGTGCTAGCTGCCATCATCTCGACTATGGCAAGCCAGCTTTTAGTTAGTGCTAGCTCGGCTACGAAAGATTTTTATTTTGTCTTTTTTGGGAAAGAGTTGAGCGAAAAAGAGCAGGTTTTTAGCGGACGAATCGCCGTTGTGGTGGTGGCTGTGGTTTCGACTGCTTTTGCCTTTGCTTCTAGCGAAACGGTGCTAAATGTCGTGGGCTACGCGTGGGCGGGCTTTGGAGCGGTCTTTGGTCCTGTTTTGCTCTTTTCTTTGTATTCAAAAAAGATGAACACACTTGCGGCACTTGTGGGAATGGTGGTAGGCGGCGCGACTGTCATCGTGTGGATAGTGAGCGGGCTTTCCTCTTTTGTATATGAGCTTTTGCCGGGCTTTCTCTTTTCGGCGGTGGCTATTTGGCTGGTAAATTTCTTTTCTGGCGAAGTGAAAGATGAGCAGATAAAAGCTGAATTTGAAAAGATGCATGAGCGGGTGAAACTAGCGTGATGAAAAACGTGGCGGGGCAAAAGTCTCCGCCTTATCATTAAATTTTTAAAATGCTTTTAAAAGCGAAAAATATCTACTTTAATTTTACCGCTATGATAATCCCTATGGCATTGTGGACATAGTGTAATAATATTATCAGTGCTTGCAACTCCGCCTTCTGCGTATTTGATAATGTGATGTCCGTGATTTTTCTTACATATTAAATGGCAGAAAAAACATACATATGCATCAAGAATTTTACCTTTTTTTTGTGCGTTTAGATGTTTGCTCTCTCGTTTTTTGCTTTTCTTGTTCATCTTTTGTTCCTAAAATTCCATGTGCATTTTGTATTTGTTTTGGAAGTTCTTTTGGTTTGCCTTTTGCCAAAGTTGCACGTGCTTTTGGAGCAATGGAACTCTTCATTTTTACGATTTCTATGTGAATTTTGTCTGCTTCATCACAAGTGATGTTGTCAAATTTTACCCACACAGCCATATCTCTTGGTGTAACTTCATCGCGATGCGGACATTTGCGAATGTTGTGGTTTAAGCTACCACATTTGGAACATTTCATTCGCTACGCCTTAAAATGTTGATACTTCCAAAAAAGCATTATCAAGTTCTTTTACTTCTATCTTTTTTGACACGCTTTTGTGTCCCTGTGTTACCAAAATGGTATCATTAGAGAGTCTAGTCAAGCCATTTTCATCTGTGTAGAAGCTAAAAATTTCAACATCGCCATTTGGCTTTTTTACAGCGATTTTGTTGTCCCAAACGTTTACAACAGTGTCGCCTTTTTTTAAAATTTCAAATTTAGTCTGCATTTTAACCCTTTCAAATTTAGTTTTGTTTTTGTTGTTTCTCTTTTAAGATGTTGTCCAGTGCGATGCGTGCGATTCTCTCATGTTTGCTTCGCATGAAAAGGTTAGCTATGGTAGTAACGTCCTCTTCTATCGAGGTGTGTGTGAGCGTTTTCATGGCACGTGCTACTAGCTTTCGCTGCTTTGCAAAGGCGACATTTAGCTGTGTTAAGCTTACGCCTATGTTTTCGTCAAAGATTTTTACCACAGTGCGAGAGTCTACTGGAATGCCATTTTTGTAGATTCCAAGATGTAGGTGCGGACCAGTCGAAAGCCCGCTGTTGCCGCTGTAAGCGATGATCTTGCCCTGTTTTACACTCATGCCGACTTTTATGCCATCGCCAAATTCGCCAAGGTGTGCGTAGATGCTCATGTATTCGCCATCGTGTTGAATTTTTATGACATTGCCAAAGCCATTTTGCTCGCCGACAAATTTGACTATGCCGTCTCCGACCGCCCTAACTGGCGTGTCTAGTGGCGTGCCGTAGTCCGTTCCGTAGTGCGAGCGGTATTTTTTAAGCACGGGATGCCAGCGTTTTGGCTTAAAGTGTGAAGTGATGGGGTAAAAGGCGGGCGCGGTTAGAAAGTATCTGTCAAACTCCTCGCCTTTTTCGTTGTAAAGCCGCCCCTGAACGCCCACTGCCATCTTTGTAGTGCCATCTTTTTGTTTTACAGAGATGGATTCTATCTTTGGAAAACCATACATTCGTCCTAGCCGAAACTGCTGTTCGTAGATGATGGCGACTGTTTCACCGGGCAGGACTTTTCCTACCATGTCGCTTATTACGCCACTTGCCACGCCAGCCAGCCCGAGACTCTCTGAGCGAGCGAGAATTTCGTCAAAGAGTTTTTCGCTACCCATCTCAAAGCTGAGGACTTTTTGTTTTTGTTCGAAAAAAACGGGTGTGATTTTTAGTGAATATTTGCCATTGTTTAGTGAAATTTGAATTTGCTCTTCGTTTTCTATGGGAATGAGAATTTCGGTTACGACACCTTCGCTGTTTCTGTAAATTTGGTAGCTAGCGCCGTTTGCTATCTCTGTGATGCGCTCTTTTGTGGCGTTGTTTAGCGTGTAGTAGAGAGACTGCGGGAGTTTTTGTTGTTTTAAAAAGTAGGTAAAGGTGTACCAGTTGTCCCAAGACCTGTTTTCGACTTCGGCGTTTAGCGTTTGACACAAAAAACATCCAAAAGAGAAAAATACCATAAAAATTTTTTTCAATGTTTGATCCTTTGTAAAATTTAATTATGAGCGAGTATTTTACCGAATTTTTTCTTAAATTAAGCAATTTTTGGTATAATTTAAGAATTTTGGATTTATAAGGAGTGATTTTGAAAAAGATTTTTATTTTATTGGCTTTTGTTTGTTCGCTTTTCTCTCTTGACTTTGCCCCAAAAGTTTTTGAAGGCAAGCTTTTAAGAGTAAATGAAAAAGATGGCACAGCGGTGGTTAGTAGTGGCGCTGACGTGATGGTCGGCAGTTATGGCGTAGTTAGACGCACGTTTAGCGACAAGAGCACCAGCATAGTCGCAAGCGCACAAGTCATCAGCAAAGATGGCAACGAAGCCACAGTAAAGTTAGGCGACTACAAACTCACAGAGCAAAAGGCACTTCCTAGCCTAAAAGAGGCGGCAAAAGTAGGCGATGAAGTGCTTTTGAACCTAAACTACGACACAGCGCTCATAGTCGCACCAAACGAACAAGCCTACCAAAAAGCAGTCGCTGACTTTCCTAACATCAAATTTATCCACCCTGACATTTTCGCGGGCTATCTCTACACAGACTACGAACCGCGCCCAGAGCATGAGCAGTTTTTGAGAAGTTGCCACCAAAGCATCGCAGGGCTTGTTTACTTTGTGTTGGACGGCGAGAGTTTTTTTGTGGATTGTGAGAGTTTTGCTATCTTAAAGCGGTTTGAGAGCGCAAAAGTGGCAAAAGAGGAGGCGCAAGTGCCATTTTACTCACATGTTACGCGCGTGCCGTCAGTTTTCTTTGACCGCGATAGCAAGCAGATTAAAGATTTTAGCCGTTACTACCTTGACCTTTTGACAAAAGACTAAAAGATGAGTGCAAATTTAGAAGATAGCACCATAGCGCTTTTTTCTAGTAAATTTAACGGCGACGATGGCGCGCTTGTCGGGCGACTGGTGTTTAGCAAAGATCTCTTTTTAGAGGGGACGCACTTTAAGCGTGGTTGGCTCTCGTGGCGCGAGGTCGGCAAAAAGGCAGTGGCGGTAAATGTCAGCGATAGTGTAGCCATGAACGCAGTGGCAAAATTTGCACTTTTGGGGCTTGGTTTGCCGCGTAACTTTTCGCCCGCTGAGCGAGATGCGCTTTGTGGCGGCATAAAAGATGCGTGTGCTGAATTTGGCGTTGAGGTGGTGGGCGGCGACACGGTAGCTAGCGAGAAAGTTTTCATCTCTTTGACCATCGTGGCGGTCGTAGGAGATGGGCGGCGCGCACTCTTTCGAACGCCGTCAAAGCTGGGCGATATGCTCTTTTTTACAGGCGTGCTTGGTGGCGGTTTAAAAGGTTTTTTGCGGCTTTCGCGTGGCGGCGTAGTTTCGCCAAAAGGGCGGTTTCGGAGTGTGGTTTTACGAGACGGGTTTTTGCTGGGGCGTGGGCGTGGCATGCATGATGTAAGTGGCGGTTTTGGCGGCAGAAATTCACGTGGTTTTGTGCGTGGTTTTGTCGGCGGAGCGCTTGGTGGTGCGGCACGTTTTGTGCGGTGTTGCATGGACATTAGCGATGGGCTTGCTAGCGACTTGCCAAAGATTACAAAAGGCTTTGGTGTGAAATTTGCACGCAAATTCACAAAAAGCGAATTTGTCAGTGGCGAGGAGTATGAGCTACTTTTCACAGCGCCCGCTCGCCACAAAGCACGCCTCTTTAACGAGGCAAAACGCGCACGAGTAAAGCTAAATTTGCTCGGAAGATTAGTAAAAGGAAAGGTAAAAACGCATGGAAAATTCAGCCACTTTTAAGGAGCTTTTGACCACTTCGCACGCGCCCGTGAGTGCCGTTTTTAACAAGAGTGCTAGCGACTTTGTCGTTAGGGAAGTGCCACTTTATGAATTTAGCGGAAGCGGCGAGCATGTCGTGGTGGAGATAGAAAAAAAGGGGCTTACGACCAAAGAGGCTTTGCAAATTTTAAGCGAAACGAGTGGCATAAAACTTCGCGATTTTGGCTATGCTGGGCTTAAAGACAAAGAGGGTTTGACTTCGCAGTTTGTCTCGTATCCGGCTAAATTTGACTTTGGCGATGTTGTGCATCCGAACTTAAAAATTTTGCAAAAAACGCGCCACAACAACAAAATTCGCACTGGGCACTTAAAGGCGAATCGCTTTTTTTTGCGGCTAAAAAAGGTCAGCAAAGTCGAGGCAGAGAGGCTAAAAGGCGTGGTTTCGTTGGTAGGCGGGCGTGGTTTTGCTAACTACTTTGGCTATCAGCGTTTTGGTAAATTTGGCGACAACTTTGAAGAGGGGGTGAAAATTTTGCGTGGCGAAAAGCGCGCAAACCCAAAAATGAGCGACTTTTTTATCTCGGCTTTTCAAAGCAGGCTTTTTAACGAGTGGCTCTCAAAGCGTGTGGAGATGTCTAAATTTGCAGAGACGTTTAGCGAGCGGGAGCTTTGTGAAATTTACGGTTTTTCGAGAGAAACGGCAAAAAATGTTAAGTCGCAAAGGCAGTTTTTTCGGCTTTTTGAGGGCGATGTGCTGGGGCACTATCCGCACGGAAGGCTCTTTTTGTGCGAAGATCTTTGTGCTGAAGTGGCTAGGTTTGCAGCGGCGCAAACGAGCGTAATGGGACTACTGCCAGGCAAAAAGGCTTTTGAGGCGAGTGGCGAAGCGATGCGTTTTGAACGTGAGTTTTACGGGCGAGCGGATGATTTTTTGGCAAAGATGAACGGGACACGGCGTTTTGCGTGGGTTTGGGCTGAAGATGTGGTGGCAAAGTATGACGAGGAAAATGCACATTTTACCATCAGTTTTGCTTTGCAAAAAGGGTGCTATGCGACTGTATTTTTGCGTGAGATACTAGGGCGGGAGATATTTTTTAGTGAGTAGGTGCGGAGTGCGGAGAATGGATTCTGCGATTCTACAGAATCGTCAAATTAATGCCGTCATTCTGAGGGAGCGAAAGCGACCGAAGAATCCCCTGAAATTTGAGCAAGTGAATCGTCAAATTCACAAAAAAAGCGAATTTACGAAATTCTGTTTTCCGTTTTCCGCATTCCGTTTTCCGTTACTGCCGTCATTCTGAGGGAGGCGTAGCCGACCGAAGAATCCCCTGAAATTTGAGCGAGTAGAATCGTCAAATTCACGAAAAAGCGAATTTTTCAAATTCCGTTTTCCGTTTTCCGCATGTAAAAAGCTAACGCTTTTTTAGTCCCGCCGCCGTTTTTTCTTTTCGCTGAAGCTCAAAGAAAAAACGGCGGCGGGACGGGCGGGCGGGGGCAAGCCCCTGCGACCCCATTCAGAGAACGGAGAATGGAGAATGGAGAGCGTTCAGAATGTAGATTGCGGAGAGCGGATTCTGCGATTCTACAGAATCGTCAAATTCACGAAAAAGCGAATTTTTCAAATTCCGTTTTCCGTTAAAAACAAAAAGGTTAAAGATGATAGAAATTTCAAATTTAGTTAAGAGTTATGGCAAGAGACGCGTAATAAACAACGTAAGTTGCCGTGTAAATGCTGGTGAAATTTTTGCCATAGTCGGGCACAGCGGCGCTGGCAAATCTACGCTACTTCGTTGCATAAACGGGCTTGAGGGCTATGAGGGCGGTAGCGTAAAGGTGCTAGGTCGTGAAGTGGGCACGCTTTCGCAAGAAAATTTGCGTTTGCTTCGGCGAGACATCGGTATGATATTTCAGCACTTTGCGCTCATGAGCCGTAAAACTATATTTGAAAACGTGGCGACACCTTTGCGTTTTTGGGGTTTTAGCCAAAGCGAGATAGAATCGCGTGTGGGCGAGCTTTTAAGGTTGGTCGGGCTGGGTGAGCGAGCGAAAAGCTACCCGAGCGAGCTTAGTGGCGGGCAAAAACAGCGTGTAGCCATAGCGAGGGCTTTGGCTTTGAAGCCAAAAATTTTACTTAGCGACGAAGCCACAAGTGCGCTTGACCCAAACACGACAAAGCAAATTTTGGCACTTTTAAGGCAGATAAACGAAGAGTTAGGCATCACTATAGTCATCGTAACACATGAGATGGAGGTGGTAAAAAGCGTGGCAAGTCGTGCGGTTTTGCTAGAAGGTGGCGAGGTTTTGAGCGAGGGCGGAATCGTGGAGCTCTTTTTAAAGCCAGATGAGAAGATGAAGCACTTTTTGGGCGAGGAGGAGATATTGCCACAAAGTGGCGTAAATGTTCGCCTATTTTTCCCGCCAGAAGTGGCGTTTGAGAGTGTCATCACAAACATGGCGCGCGCACTAGACGTGAGTTTTAACATAGTTTGGGGCAAGCTTGAGCGGCTTGACAAACACGTTTTGGGCTCGCTTGTTATAAATTTGGACGAAAAGCATTTGGGGCGCGTGCTGGAGTTTTTGCAAAAAAGCGGCGTGCTGTTTGAGGTGGTTTCGGAAAACGGATAGCGGAAAATGGAGTGTGTTCAGAATGCGGAGTGTTTGCAAATTTGCAGTTATCAAAAAAGCAAAAACCAACGCCGTCATTCTGATGCAAAGCCCGAAGAATCCCCAGCGTTCAGAAAGCGGAGTTCGGAAAACGGAAAACAGAATTTGTGAGAATTTGCTTTTTCGCGAATTTAAAGAAACATTTTTGCTTTGCAAAAAGTGCTTCGCTTGTTTTGTGAATTCTACTCGCTCAAATTTCAGTGGATTCTTCGCCTCGCTAGCTTCATCAAAATGATGGCGTTTATATATGTTAAACAAATTTTAAACAAAAATATAAGGAAAAAAAGTGAAATTTGGTATTGTTTTTGGTGGTGTGAGTTTTGAGCATGAGATAAGCATCGTCTCAGCAGTAGCGTTAAAAGGTGTCATGAAAGATGATTTGACTTTTGTTTTTGTAGATAAAGATCGCAGTTTTTACCTCATTGAGCCACAAAACATGCGTGCTAACTACTTTAGTAGTGGCAAATACAAAGAGAGCAAAAAGCTCATCTTGACACGTGGCGGTTTTGCGACACATGGGCTTTTGGGCGTAAAGCTAGTCGAGGTGGATTCTTTTGTGAATCTCATTCACGGCGCAGATGGCGAGGACGGCAAGCTAGCAGGGCTTTTTGAATTTTATGGCGTGAGGTTTGTGGGGCCGCGTTTAGAGGCGAGTGTGATGAGTTTTAGTAAAGTTCTCACAAAATATTTGGCGCTAAAATGCGGCGTAAAGACGCTAGAATTTGAGGTGATTCATCGTGGCGAAAAGCCAAAAATGCCACTGCCTTACATCTTAAAACCAGCGCGTTTGGGCAGTAGCATAGGTGTAGGAGTCGTGCGGAGTGAAAGCGAGCTAAACTACGCACTAGACGTGGCGTTTGAGTTTGACAGCGAAGTGGTGGTAGAGCCGTTTAAAGAGGGGATTCGTGAGTTTAACCTAGCGGGCTATGCGGGCGAAAATGGCGAGGTTAAATTTTCGTTTGTTGAGGAGCCAGCAAAGAAGGAATTTTTGGATTTTGACCAAAAATATACAGGTTTTACACAAAAAAAGATAGGCGAAGCGGAGATTTCGGGCGAGCTAAAAGCAAATTTGCAGGATGCGTTTAGAAAGCTTTACACGGGTGGCGGGTTTTTTGGTGCTTTGATTCGGTGCGACTTTTTTGAAGAGAACGGCGAAATTTATCTAAATGAGATAAATCCAAACCCTGGCAGTCTAGCAAACTACCTCTTTGCCGACTTCAACGAGGCACTTCGGGAGCTCTCACGCAACTTGCCAAGCGGACAAAAGATAAACGTAGAGTATAATTTTATAAACCAAATAACAAGCGCAAAAGGAAAGTTAGCATGAAAAATGTCGACTGGAGAGAGACAAAGGCGGCTATAGTGCGGCGTGGCGAATTGCGAGCGGTGGCGGACAAGGAGCTGCGTCGTGTGAGTTTGGACGCGCTAAAAAACATAGAGCGCCAAAAGAGCGAACTGGTGGAAAACACACGCAAATTTGTCGAGGGGCGTGCGGCACAGCATGCGCTTTTGTGGGGCGAGATGGGTTGCGGAAAGTCATCTTTGGTGCGGGCGGTTTTTTTTGAATTTGTAGAGCGTGGGCTGCGGCTGGTGGAAATTTCTCGTAGTGAGCTGACAAATTTGTTTGAGGTTTTGGAGGTGGTGCGTGCGTGCGGGGAGTTTAAGTTTGTCATTTTTTGCGATGATTTTAGTTTTGAGAAAAACGAGGCGATATATGGCGAGCTGAAAAATTTGCTAGAAGGGAGCATCCAAGCACCGCCGTCAAACGCTTTGTTTTATGCGACTAGCAACAGAAAGCACATCTTAAAGCAAGAGCAGGCAAATGACGAAAACTTTTTGTTAGAAAAAGAAAACAGCCGTGAGATGCTAAGTCTAGCGGACAGGTTTGGGCTTTGGGTTAGCTTTTATGAGCTGGAGATGAGTGAGTATTTGGCGCTTGTGTGGGAGCTTGTGGGAGAGCGTTTTGGCGAGGCACAAAAGGAGCGGATTTTGCGCGAGGCGAGGGCGTTTGCGGCGATGCGTGGTAACAGAAGCGGACGGAGCGCGGAGCAGTTTGCGGCGAGTTTGTAGATGCGGAGTGCGGAATGCGGAGAACAGAATTTATGAAAATTCGTCTTTTCGTGAATTTGCGGATTCTACTTGCTTAAATTTCAGTGGATTCTTCGGTCGGCTTACGCTCCCTTGCGAATGACGGCTTCGCACTTGCGTTTTGCATTTTTGCGAATTTACGCTCTTAACGTTAAACTAACGCCGAGAGAGAAAATTCTCAAAATGCGAAAAAAGTCAAACCAAACGCCGTCATTCTGAAGGAGGCGAAAGCCGACCGAAGAATCCCCTGCCTGGCGAGTGAGTAAAAAAGTTAAATTCACAAAAAAGCAAATTT
>DCIZ01000029.1:0-5158 GCA_002317305.1 Campylobacter sp. UBA1713 | reverse complement strand
GTAAAAAGCTAACGCTTTTTTTTAAGTCCCGCCGCCCTTTTTCTTTTCGCTAAAGCTCAAAGAAAAATGGTGGCGGGACGGGCGGACGGGGGCTTTCGCCCCTGCGACCCCGTTCGGAAAGCGGAAAATGGAGAACGGAAAACAGAATTTGCGAAAATTTGCTTTTCGTGAATTTGCGGATACTACTCGCCTAAAAGTCAGGAGATTCTTCGGTCGGCTTACGCTCCCTTGCGAATGACGGCTTCGCACTGCTTTTTTGCGAATTTGTAGATTCTACCCGCTCGAAAGTCAGGGGATTCTTTGGTCAAGAAACAAAAAAATTCAAATCATTAAAAAAGGAAAAAAAATGCCAAAAAGAGTTGATGTTAAAAATATTTTGCTCATCGGAAGCGGTCCTATAGTCATCGGGCAAGCGTGTGAGTTTGACTACAGCGGAACGCAAGCGGTAAAGACGCTAAAAGAGCAGGGCTACCGCGTGGTGCTAGTAAATTCAAACCCCGCTACCATCATGACAGACCCAGAATTTGCCGATGCGACTTACATAGAGCCCATCACAAAAGAGGTCATCTTAAAGATTATCGAGCGAGAGAACATAGATGCCATTTTGCCGACAATGGGCGGACAGGTGGCGCTAAATGCGGCGATGGAGGTTTTTGAGAGCGAGGAGTTTAAAACCAAATTTAGCCACGTGAAATTTTTGGGTGCAAAGCCAGAAGCGATAAAAAAAGGCGAAGACCGCGTGGCGTTTAAGGAGGCGATGCTTCGCATAGGGATGGATTTGCCGCGTTCTCACTACGCCTACAACATAGACGAGGCGCTAACGGCTGCTGCTGACATAGGCTTTCCGCTCATCATCCGTGCTAGCTTTACGCTAGGCGGTGCGGGTAGCGGCGTGGCTTACAACGCAGACGAATTTAGGGCTTTAGCAGAGAGTGGGCTAGAAGCCAGCCCAATAAACGAGATCTTGATAGAAGAGAGTTTGCTCGGCTGGAAAGAGTATGAGATGGAGGTGATTCGCGACCGTGCGGACAACTGCATCATAGTGTGTTCCATCGAAAACCTAGACCCGATGGGCGTTCACACGGGCGACTCCATTACCATAGCACCAGCACTTACGCTAACGGACAAAGAGTACCAAAAGATGCGAGATGCTAGCTTTGCCATCTTGCGCGAGATAGGCGTAGACACAGGCGGAAGTAACGTTCAGTTTGCCATAAATCCAGCAAATGGACGCATGACGGTCATAGAGATGAATCCGCGTGTAAGTCGCTCTTCGGCGTTAGCGAGCAAAGCGACAGGCTACCCAATAGCAAAAGTGGCTACTTTGTTAGCAGTGGGCTACACGCTTGATGAGATAAAAAACGACATCACAGGCACGCCAGCGAGTTTTGAACCCGTCATAGACTACATAGTTACAAAAATTCCACGCTTTACTTTTGAGAAATTTCCGGGCTCAAATGCTACCTTGACTACCGCCATGAAAAGCGTGGGCGAGGTGATGGCAGTGGGACGGACGTTTAAAGAGAGCATCCAAAAGGCGCTTTGTAGTTTAGAGCGGGACCTTGGCGGATTTGACGAGGTGAAAGTGGAGAAAGAGAAGCTGCTTTTTGGGCTGAGAAATCCAAACGAAAAGCGAATTTTGCAGATAGCACAGGCGTTTAGAGATGGGCTAGATGTAGAAGAAATTCACGAAGCGTGCAAAGTAGACAGGTGGTTTTTGGACCAAATTCGCCAAATAGTCGAATTTGAAAAAAACATAGACATGGAAATTTTGGCTGACACTTCTCGCTTACAAGAGGCGAAGATGATGGGACTAAGCGACAAGCGAATCGCAAAACTCATCTGCGAAAAAGACAATGTAGAAGTGAGCCAAAACGATGTCTTTTACGCTAGAAAAGAGCTAGGAATTTCGCACACTTACAACGAAGTAGACACGTGTGGCGGTGAGTTTGAGGCGCTTACGCCATACCTTTACAGCACGACAAATCCGCACAACCCAAATTTGAGTTTGGCACAAAATGGCGAAAAAAATGGCGAGAAAAACGAGCCTTCGGTGCTCATCATAGGTGGCGGTCCAAACCGCATAGGACAGGGAATTGAATTTGACTACTGCTGCGTGCATGCGGCGTTTGCGCTGAAAGATTTGGGCGTAAAGAGCATCATGTATAACTGCAATCCAGAAACGGTTTCGACAGACTACGACACGAGCGACACGCTTTACTTTGAGCCTATAGACTTTGAACACTTACGAAGTGTGCTTGACACTGAAAAACCAGACGGCGTTATAGTGCATTTTGGCGGACAGACACCGCTTAAATTTAGCAAACGCCTAAGTCTAGCAGGAGCTAAGATCATAGGCACGAGTGCCAGAGCCATAGACATAGCCGAAGACCGCAAAAAATTTAGCGAATTTATAGCGCGCGTGGGCGTAAGACAGCCGTGCAACGACACGGCAACCAGCGAAGCAGAAGCGGTGCAAAAGGCTAGCAAAATAGGCTATCCGGTTTTGGTGCGACCGAGCTATGTTTTGGGCGGGCGAGCGATGAGGCGAGTGCACAGCGAAGCTGAACTTCGCGAATACATGAGCGAAGCGGTGAGCGTGAGCAACAACTCGCCTGTTTTGTTAGATAAATTTTTACAAAACGCAACGGAGCTAGACGTGGATGCCATTAGCGATGGGCGTGAGGTTTACATAGGCGCAGTTATGGAGCACGTAGAAGAGGCGGGCGTGCACAGTGGCGACAGTGCTAGCCTTTTGCCACCGCTAAATTTGAGTAAAGAGATGGTAGCACAAGTAGAGGACGCGACACGAAATATAGCTTTGGAGCTAGGCGTAGTGGGCTTAATGAACATTCAGTTTGCCATCTTTGAAGGTGAGCTTTACATCATAGAGGTAAATCCGCGTGCGAGTAGAACCGTGCCTTTTGTTAGCAAAGCGACAGGCGTGCCGATGGCAAAGGTAGCCACGCGTGTCATGTGGCAGGGCGACTTGATCGAGGCTTTGGGCTACTACGACAAATTTGGCGTGGTGGAAAAAGTGGGCGACATCTACAAACCAAAAACAAGCGGACGCGTTAGCGTAAAAGAGAGTGTTTTTCCGTTTAACAAGCTGCCTGGTGCTGACCTCATACTAGGACCTGAGATGAAGAGCACGGGCGAGGTGATGGGCATCGGGCGAAGCTACGAAGTGGCGTTTTTAAAGAGCCAAATAGCAGCCAAAAACGTCTTGCCAAAAGGTGGCGTGGTATTTTTGAGCCTTGCAGAGTGCGACAAACCAAACGGCGTGGAGCTGGGACACAAATTTAGCGCAGCGGGCTTTAAGGTGCTGGCGACTTACGGGACTTTTGTGGCACTTCGTAACGCAGGCGTGGAGGCTGAACTGGTCTTTAAGATAAGCGAAGGGCGACCAAACATAGAAGACCGCCTAAAAAACGGCGATGTAAATTTGGTCGTAAACACTAGCGACTCAAAGTCAAACGGCGACGATGCTTACAAAATTCGCCAAATAGTGCTAAAAAACCGCATTCCGTATTTTACAAATATGAAACTAGCGCTCATCGCTGCTAGCTCGCTTTGTGCGTTTGACGAAGCAAACGAGGTAAAAAGCTTGCAGGAGTGGTTAAACAAGGAGTGTTAGTGGAGGATTTTACTGGAAAAATTACTTGTGGGGATTGTGCTACTTTGCTGAAAAAGCTAGATTCTAGTAGCGTAGACTTGACACTGACTTCGCCACCGTATGATGACCTTAGAAGCTATAATGGCTACAAATTCGAATTTGAAGAGATCGCTAGTGAGCTTTTTCGTGTTACAAAAGATGGCGGTGTAGTCGTGTGGGTTGTGGGCGACAAAATAAACGGCGGGCGGAGTTTGACGAGTTTTAGGCAGGGGCTTTACTTTCAGCAAATAGGCTTTAGTATGCATGATGTTATGATTTATGCTAAGAAAAATACGCCATTTATGCGAAGCAACGCCTATACAAATGCATATGAGTTTATGTTTGTTTTAAGCAAAGGCAAGCCAAAAACGTTTAATCCACTGAAAGAGCCGACCGTGCGAAGTGGTTTTGAGATGCTGGTGGCAAACAAAAAAAGCGATGGCGTAAACAACAAAGTCTTAAAAGAGTTAAAAAAAGAAAAAACAAGAACGAACATTTGGCACTATGCTGTTGGGCTAGGTGGTAGCACGAAAGATAGGATCGCCTTTAAGCATCCGGCTATTTTTCCTGAAAATTTAGCTACTGACCACATTTTGTCGTGGAGCAACGAAGGCGATGTAGTGCTAGATCCTATGTGCGGAAGTGGGACGACTTGTAAAATGGCTGCGCTTAACGGGCGTAAATTTATAGGTTTTGACATAAGCGAAGAGTATGTCGCCATCGCAAACGAGAGAGTTGAGCGTTGTTTGGGGGTTTTTGATGAATATTGATTCTTTTGTTGTAAATTTGGTGGAGTTTGACGAAGTGCCTAAAAACTCTGTGGGTGTAGTAAAGGCAGTTAATGGCGAAGCGGCGATGGTTTATTTTGTCGGTGCGAATTTGACTTTGCGTGTTGGTTTTGAAAATTTAAGAGAGATAAATTTAGACGAAACAGGAAAAGGTTATGTAGTCAAAATTTGCAATGTGTGCCATATTTTAAAAGAGACAAGTGAATTTAGTGTCAATCAAACCGATGCAAAAGGACGCAAGACTACGCGTCCTAGTTGTGATGAGTGTAGAAAAAGAATCGATGGCAAAAAGCTTTCACAAGAAGAAAATGAGAGGCTAGAAAACTGCAAACCGCCAAAATACAGCATATTTGTTTGTCCTATTTGCCAAAAACGAAGCATCGTAGGCATTACTGCAAATTTGGTAAAAGACCATGACCATAAAACAGGTGAAGCAAGAGAGTGGATATGTGACAGTTGTAACACAGGGCTTGGTAGATTCAAAGACGATGCGAAATTTTTGCAAAGAGTGATCGAATATCTAAAAAGACATGACAAATATTTTGATGTGTTGAATTAGAATAATTTGCCGTTTAGCAAGTGGTGGAGAATCGTGAAATTTGCTTTTTGTAAATTTGACGATTCTTTTCTCTTAAGGGCATCTCTAAAAACCAGTTTGGCTTGATTTTTTCACAGAAACATCGGCAAGCCGAGCGCTTCGCTTGTTTTAAAGAAA
>DCIZ01000156.1:15253-19037 GCA_002317305.1 Campylobacter sp. UBA1713 | reverse complement strand
TTTTTCGGAGTGTTTTTAGCGAATTTTTGTTTTAAAATGAGGAGAATACTGTCGTATTTGACGAATTTTAAGGCAAAAAAGCGAAAAAACAAACGAAAACAAGCGAAGCGCTTTTTGCGAAGCAAAAATGTTTCCTGTAAAAAGCAAGCCACTAACTTCCGTTAAATGGTTTTTTAGAGGTGCCCTTAATCTTTTTTCCAAACGCCTCTTTCAGCTTTTGGTATTGGGCGAAAAATGGCACGCCGTGAACTCTCGTGTAAGCAGTAGTCATCATAAAATTCGTGTCGCCGCTCCATCGTGGCACAAAATGCACGTGCAGATGCTCGCCTATGCCCGCCCCCGCTGCGCTTCCTAAATTTATGCCGACATTTACACCTTTTGCGCCCAGCGCCTCTTTTAGCACACTCACACAAAGCGGAAAAAGCGCACTCATCTCTTGCCACACGCCCAAAGGCAAACGCTCCAAATGCTCCTCGTGGGCGTTTGGAATGAGCATAAACTCGCCGAGTGTGTAAGGGTAGCGGTTCATCACACAAAAGAAATTTTCACGCCGAAAAAGGACAAAATTTCCCTCGTCCGCCGTGGCAAATTCGCCCTCTGGTGAATTTATAAGCCGCTTGTTTGCTATCTCACAAAATGGACATTTACACCGCACACTTCCAAAATACTCACTTCGCCACGGCGAAAATTCATGTTTTAACATATTTTACTCCTTATTTTTTATCTGTTTTTACGCACATATTTTATCTTTTATAAAGTAAACATTCGATAAACTAAACAAAACAAAGGATTTTAAATGAGAGTTTTTATTAGTGGCTACGGTTTTGTAAGCGCCTTTGGCAAGAGCTGGACAGAATTTAGAGAGGGACTAAAAAAAGGCAAAAACGCCGTAAAATTCATGGAAGAGTGGCAAAGACTTGCCCCCGAACTCACCAGTTTTTTAGCCGCTCCCGTGCCAAACTACGCACCACCAAAAGAGTGGTCTCGTAAGCAACTTCGCTCGCTCGGACGTGTCTCTTGCTACGCGGTAGAGGCGGCTGGCGACGCGCTAAAGATGGCAGGACTTTTTGACGACCCGTGCATAAAAGATGGACGCATGGGCGTCGCTAGCGGACAGAGCATCGGCTCGACGGGCGACACGTTTAAGATAGCCAAATTTGTCAGCGGTGGCGAAAACACTTGCGATGCAAACACCTACATGCGTATGATGCCGCACACCACTGCAGCAAATGTCGCCATTTTCTACGGACTAAAAGGTCGCCTCATCCCCACCAGCAGCGCTTGCGTTAGCAGCTCACTCGCCATCGGCTACTCTTATGAAGCCATCAAAAACGGCAAAGCAGAGATGATGCTAGCAGGCGGCGGCGAGGAGCTTTGCGTTAGCGAGACTTTTGTCTTTAACATGCTTTATGCCACAAGCCAGCGAAACAGCGAACCACACCTAACCCCTCGCCCGTTTGACGCCGCTCACGATGGGCTCGTCATAGGCGAAGGTGCGGCTTTTGTCGTGGTAGAGAGCGAAGAGAGTGTAAAGCGGCGTGGCGTGCGTCCCATCTGCGAGATAGTCGGCTTTGGGACTACGTGCGACGGGACACACATGACAAATCCACAAAGCGAAACGATGGCACGAGCCTGCACGCTAGCACTAAAAGACGCCGCGCTAGATGCAGGCGAAGTGGGCTTTGTGAGTGCTCACGCTACCGCGACAAAAGCGGGCGACATAGCCGAAAGCATCGCCACAAATTCAGTTTTTGGCTCACGCGTGCCCATCGCTTCGCTAAAAAGCTACGTCGGGCACACTTTGGGCGCGTGCGGGAGTTTAGAGAGCATCGCGGCGTTTGAGATGATGCGAGATGAGCTCTTTTTTCCTACTTTAAATTTGACTTCGCCAGATCCAGAGTGCGCTGAGCTAGACTACCTAAAAGAGCCACGCCACATAAGCACGGAGTTTGTCATGAACAACAACTTCGCCTTTGGCGGCATAAACACAAGCCTCATCTTTAAAAGGGTCTAACGTGAGCGAAGTTAAATTTGAAATTTTAGCGTCTTGCGGCGTTTTTAATGCGAGTGAGTTTGAGCTAGAAGAACTCACGCCACTTGACAAAAGACGGCTAAGTGTCTCATCAAAAGCCGCTTTTACCATCTTTAAACGCCTTTGCCATGAGTGCGACTTAGAGACGTGGCTAACTAGTGGCAAAAAACTGCCTTTGGTCTTTGCCTCGCACGCGGGCGAAGTAAACAGGTGCAAAACGCTACTAGATGAGCTAAGAAGTAGCGGTTTTGTCTCGCCGACTAGCTTTTCGCTTTCGGTGCTAAACGCTACGCCCGCTACACTCGCCATTTTAACGCAAAACAAAAGCGAGATAGAAGCAGTTAGTGCCGTCCAAAGCCTCGAAAACGGCTTGCTAGCGGGGTTTGTGATGCTTGGTGAATTTGAACGCGTTTTGGTTTTGAGCTATGACGAGGTTTTAGGAAGTGGCGAGTTTGAAGCAGTCGGCGTGGTGTTAGCGCGGTGCGATTTTGGTGGCGTTTCTGGTGGAGTGGCGGTAAGTTTGTCGCGAAAAAGTGGCGTTTGCGAGGTGGCTAGACGTGGTGCAAAGGCGGAATTTTTGGCAAATTTGCATAGTGGCAAAAAAGCGTGGGAGAGTGGCGCGTTTAGGATTCAGATGGCGGAAAAGTGAAAATGGCGTGCGGAAACTACGATTCTTGCGAAAGCCCGACCGAAGAATCCCCTGCCTTTTAAGCTAAAAATTCGTCAAAATTTCGACAAATTCGAACAACGCCGTCATTCTGAGGGAGGCACAGCCGACCGAAGAATCCCCTGCCTGGTGAGCGAGTAGAATCTACAAATTTAAACAAAAACGAATTTTTCACAAATTCCGTTTTCCGTTTTCAAAAAGCGTTAGCTTTTTAACAAATTTTGCGATGTCTAAACCGCAACAACAAAAAAAACAAAAAAGGAGCTCTCTGTGAAAGTGTGGCGAGTTTTGCTAGTAGCACTCGGTTTTGGTGAATTTGGCGTGATGTGCATGGTGGGAAATTTCATCTTTTTGTCCTTGTGGCTCAGTGGCGCAAGCAAGACAGAAAAAGGTCGAAACATAGCACGAGACGTGGTCTTTTTCACGTGGCGGTTTTTCGCAAAAACGCTGGTTTTTGTCGGCTACATGAAGCTTTTTGTGAAACAAAAAGCTTTCGCACCAAAGACACTTTTGATAGCGAATCACCCTAGCCTGCTAGATGTCGTCTTTTTTTTGGGAAATTTTAGACGCATAAACTGCGTTGTAAAGTCAAATTTGGCACGCAACCCATTTTTGTTTGCTGCCATAAAAGCGTGCGGTTACATTTTAAACGATGAGCAAATTTTGCAAAAGTGCCAAGAGGCGTTTGAACGCGGCGAAAGCGTGGTGGTTTTTCCAGAAGGCACGCGGACAAAAGAGCGTGTGGTCTTTCACAAGGCGGCTTTTTATGTGGCGGTAAATTTCGCCGAATTTTTGCACTGCTACCACATAAAAACTAGTGGAAAAACTTTGCGAAAAGATGAAGCGTGGTGGAAGACGACAAGCGAAGTTGTGGCTTATGAAGTGGCGTTTTTGCATGAGGTAAAGCTGGCGGAATTTATGCCCGGCGAGGCAAATACAAAACGCGTGCGTGGGCTTTTTGCTGAGATGAGTGAGCTTTATGCGGCAAACGGAGTGCGGAAAAAGGAAAACGGAATTTCGTAAATTTGCTTTTTCGTGAATTTAAAGAAACATTTTTGCTTCGCAAAAAGCGCTTCGCTTGTTTT
>DCIZ01000156.1:14699-15134 GCA_002317305.1 Campylobacter sp. UBA1713 | reverse complement strand
AGCGCTTCGCTTGTTTTGACTTTTTACTCGCTCAAATTTCGGGGGATTCTTCGGTCGGCTTTGCCTCCCTCAGAATGACGGCGTTGGTTTTTGCTTTTTTGTATAATCACAAATTTCTACATTCAATTTTCAGTTTTACGTTTTCTGAAAGGGGTCGCAGGGGCGTAGCCCCCGTCCGCCAGCCTCCGTCGCCACTTGCCTTTGAGCTTTTAGCGAAAAGGCAAGTGGCGGCGGAGGCTAAACAAAAAAAAGCGTTAGCTTTTTTACAGAATTACTATTTTGTCAAATTTGTGTAAAAAAACTAACGCTTTTTTGCTGTCCATCGCCGTTTTTCTTTTCGATAAATCTCAAAGAAAAACGGCGATGGACGGTGGGCGGGGGCTTTCGCACCTGCATTCAGAAAACAGAAAACGGAGAACAGAAAACGGAATTTGT
>DCIZ01000156.1:947-14620 GCA_002317305.1 Campylobacter sp. UBA1713 | reverse complement strand
CTCCCTTGCGAATGACGGCGTTGGCTTGACGATTCTGTATAATCGCAAATTTCGCACTTCGCATTTCGCATTCCGATAAATAAAAAGCTAACGCTTTTTTGCTGTCCATCGCCGTTTTTCTTTTCGATAAATCTCAAAGAAAAACGGCGATGGACGGTGGGCGGACGGGGGCACTGCCCCTGCGACCCCATGAGTCGCTTCGCTCGCAAATTTCCGCATTCCGCATGCACTTACACTCAGAACGCACTCGCTACACACCCACCAAACATGTCCAAATTTTTATTGTAAAGCTTACTCTCGATGCCAAGCGCTGAAAGCAAAGAGTGAAAAAGGTTGTCATGTGAGTAGCTTTTCAAATTTGCCCCACACGCCGAAAGCGTTTTGTTTTTCTCCCACAAAAACATCGGCACTTCCGTCTGCTCACGTGGCGCTAAAGCATAAGGAAAACCGTGCAAATATACATTTTTCTCGCCCAAACTCTCGCCGTGGTCGCTCACATAAAGCAGCTTTGCGTCCAACTCCGCCTTTTCTAACAAGCCTATTAGCTCATTTAAAACAAAATCTGTGTAGAGAATCGTGTTGTCATAAGTGTTTAGAATCTCCTCGCTACTGCAGCTTTGCAAGTCCACATTGTCGCAAGTCGGCGTAAAACGCTTAAACGCCTCTGGGTAGCGTTTGTAGTAGCTAGGACCATGCGAGCCCATCATGTGAAAAAGCAAAAGCGTGTTTTCCCGCGCGTCTGCTATGCGACCAGCCAGCCGCTCCAGCGCCACTTCGTCGTGGCAAAAGTCGCCAAAACAAAATTTCTCACTCTCTTTGCCACGTAACTCCTCAGATTCTACTCTGTTGCAAACTTTCTTACACCCGTCATCGTTGTCTAGCCAAAAGACGTCATAGCCCGCTAGCTTTGCGATGTCTACTAGATTCTGCGAAAATTCCGCATCTACCATGTTAAAATTCGCACGATTCATGTTTGAAAACATGCACGGCACGGAGACTGCTGTGTAAGTCCCGCATGACACAGTCGGCGCAAAAACAGTCAGGTCGCGTTTAGCCAAAAGCGGATTCGTCTCGCGCTCGTAGCCCAAAAGCGAAAAGTTTTTTGCACGCGCCGTCTCGCCAACGACCACGACAAAAATTTGCTTTTTTGCCGATCTGCTCGCACTCAAAACTGGCGCATCGTCTAGCACCAAAAATTCGCGGTTTGCTAGCTTCATGCGTTGGTTGTAGCGCACTGTGGCGCGCACGTAGTTAAAGATGTTTATCTGGTTTTTTACGTTTGCGTTGTTGCGACCAAACGATGCGTATTCTTTTGAAAAAACGCCCACGCCAACGCCAACGACCAAAAGCGAGACGAGCACAAAAAGTGAGCGGAATTTTAGCTCATTTTTGAGTGGCGCAAATTTGACTTTTGAGAGAGTTATGAGAGCAGCAGGCACGATGCCAAGCAGCACAACCCAAACGACCGAACGAAAATTCAAAAAGTCCAGCCCTTCACGGACATTTGTTTGGACGATGTTTATGACCATGTCTGAATCTACCGAGATGCCGAGGTTAAACATGGCGTAGTCGGCACACGCTGAACACAAAAGGAAAAATATGACTATAGGTTTGCCTATTTTTGGTAAGAAAAACAGCGAAAAAACAAAAAGATGTAGCACTATCATCGTAAACGGCAGAGTTGTCAGCCAAAAAAAGCCTTTTACGGTAGTTACTTCGGCGTCTGTTGCGACACGCCGCCAAAATGTAAGATTCAGCAAAAAGCTAAAATATAGCGTGATTATGAGAATGAACGCTTTTGATGTAAGGTTAAATTTGAATTTTTCTAGTCTAATCATTTTTATCCTTTGAGATTTATTATTTCGTTTTTATAACGATACTAAAATTATATAAAGTTTTTGTTAAAATGTAGGTTAAATTTTGTAATATTTTTGGAAGTTTTTAGTAATTAAATGTGAAATTTTTACATTTTTTAATGATAAGCAAATTTTAATAAATAATTTGATAATATCCGCTTCTTTAAACAAAAAAAAGGAAGCAACATGACACGTTTGAATCAAAAAACGAGAGAGAGAGAGAGAGTTAAAGCTCTTTGACGGCACTGGAGTTACACTAAATTTTGGCACTTTTGTTAGAAAATTTCACTTTTCAAATTTTACTATTTTTTACATTTTTACACTTTTACACACATCTAAATTTGCTTTTTCAAACTCACAAAAAACGGAGACAAAATGAACGAAATCGAAAATTTCATCACAAAAAACGAAAAATTTTTGTTTAACGAAAACGGCGAGACGGAGCAACTGAAAAAATTTGCACGCATTTTAGAGGAGTATGACCTAGAAAAGGAGCGAGACTCCTACGAAGTGGCAAGTGAAAATTTGGCAAATTTAAAGCTGGCAGATCCGGGTGAAATTGGTGGAGATTTGGCGTCTAGTCAGATGAAAACTTTGGGTGTGCTTTTTCTAATTTCTCTCATTTTGGGTGCACATAGAATTTTTACTGGCGAGTGGCTTTTTGCTTATGCTAACTGGTTTTGTTACGCGGTAATCGCCATAAGCTATATCGTTTTTTACACAAAAAAACGCACAAATTCAAAAAAAGTAAAAATTTTCAACTCAAACAACACGCTTTCGATGCTCTTTGACGTCCAAGTCAAAGCCCCAAAAGAGAAGCTAGCGCAAATTTGCCACGCCGAAACACTCGTGCCGTTTTCTGTAAATTTGGACGTGAGTAGGCAAAAAATTTGCAACTGCTGTGGACACGTCATCTACGACCTAGACTGCCCGCACCTAAATGAGCGAAATGAAGCCTACGAAGTGGAAAAAGCGGAGGCTATTTTGAAGCTTTATAACGAGACGTTAGAGGCGTTAGAAAAACGGGCAAGCGACATAGAGACGTTAAAAGGTGGCGAAGATGAACGAGAAGTTTGAGTGGTTTTTGCGGCTTTGGCGTGAGCTGGCAAAATGGTTTTATGGTAAATTTAGAAATTTAAAAAAGAGGAGTAAGACAATGGCAAAAGATTTGGATCCAAATGAGAATCCGGGCGTGAATGGCAAGCAAACAGAGGCTGTTGAGAATTTGAAAAATGTGAGCAACAAACAAAGCGTCGAGTGTGGCGATTCTGACAAGCACAAAACGAGTGAAACACAAGAGGCGGGCGTTGTGAATTCGCATGAGCGTGAGGCGAAAGGCGAGAGGCGTGATTCTAGCGAACCAAAAAGTGAGGCAAAAAGTGAGCCGACTGGTGCTACAAATTTGGCTGGTTTTAGTGTAGAGAAATTTAAGGCTTTGGAGGAAAAATGCGAAAAATTTGAGGCGTTAGAAAAAGTTGTAAATGCTCTTGTCTCTGCCTTTGAGCTGGCAAAAAATAGCGGTTTTGGCACTCTTGATGCTAGTGCTTTTCAAAAAAGTGAATTTGACGGCAGAGAAGTGAAGCGACTAGAAGCGGAGTTAGACGAGGAGAAAGAGAGGCGACAAAAGGCTGAAAACGATTTAAAAGAGATTAAAGATAAAGTGAATGAAGTTCAAAAAAACTTTGACAACAGCGAAATAAATAAAAAAGATTTTGAGTCAAAATTTGAAAAAGAGCAAAAAGCGAGCAAACAGCTAAAAGAGGAGAAAGAGAGGCTGGAAAGTGAGAAAAGTCAGCTGGAAAGCGATCTGAAAAACAAAGAGCGCGAGCTGAAAGAAACTAAAAATGAGCTTAATGGTAAAATTTCAAATTTGGAAAGTGAGAAAAGTCAGCTGGAAAGCGATTTGAAAGATACCAAAGAAAAAGCTATCAAAAAAATTGAAGAGCTTAACAAGAACAACGATAAGCTTACAGAAGATTTAGCAGCTGAACGAGCCAACGTGAACAACCTTGAAAACGAAGTGAGCGAGCTAAAAGGTGAGTGCACAAAGCTAGAAAATAAGCTAGATAAAACAGAGGAAAATTTAAGCAAGGCTGAAAACGAGCTAGAAACAGCAAACAAAAAAGTAGCACAGATGAGGCGTGATTTTGGTCTAGATGTTTTTGAAGTTTACAAGAGACTACCAGCGGAATTTCGTGAGAGTTTTGGCTTTATAGACGGCACAAGTGCGGCGACATTTTTGGTAACGTGTGTAACCAGAAACACGGTGGTAAATCTCTACGAAAATGTAAAAAACCGAATTTTGCGGAATTTTGAATATGTGGAAGTGGCGAAGTTTTTTGACGAAGTTTTTGGGCTGGCAGAGGGGATTTTTGAATTTGAGAGGCTTTTGCCACAAGTAGGCGATGCGTTTAACAGCAACAAAGAGGACGCCATAAATTTAAGCAGGACAAGTCGCGGCGAGATTCAAGAAGTGGTCTTTTGCGGGTTTAGAGATGGAAAGAAAATTTACGAGTCAATAGTAAGAACGTGATTCGGAGTGCGTTCGGAGTGCGGAGTGCGGAAAACAGAAAACGGAATTTAGCAAATTTGCTTTTTCGTGAATTTGCAGATTCTAGACATTTGCAAATTTTAACAAAAAAATTTAAAAATTTAAAAAAAAGGAAAAACCATGAGTGGAAATTTAAAAAAAGAGGTAAAAGAGTTTGTGTTACACAAAAACGATCCGATGTGTATAGATATCAACGAACTTTACAAAGAAAAAGGCAACGTCTCAGACGCCATCCGACAAATTTTGCTAGAAGTTGAACAGCACGTCATAAACTTAGAGCCCTACGACAAAGGAGTGCTAGACGACATAAACAGAGGACACTGGGATCTGTTTAGAGAGTGTGAAGGGACAGAAAAAGAGCTAATAAGACTAGAATTTGACAAGCCCGTAAACGCTCGCTCGCCACTTTTAGATGTAAATGAGGGTTGCTTTGTAGCCATTGACTTTGGGACAAAGAACACAGTGGCTGGCTTTGTGGACAAAAGTAGCGACAAACGTCTCATAAAGATAGGTGGCGACAGAGAACAAAGCGACAGCTACCAGAATCCTACCATCATAGAATTCAAAGACATCGGAACATTTTTACGCAACTACCACAGCTCACTCTCTCGCCCTTATACTAGCTGGGAGAGTGTAAAGATAGCACACGATGCGGCTACGAATCTAGGCAGAGCAGTAAACGAGGAGTTTTTTAAATTTTTCACATCGTTAAAACAGTGGGCAAAGCAAGAGAAATCTCACATAAGAGTCAAAGACGACATAAGAACTTACGACCTAAAAGACTTTTTAGATATAGGCGAGAACGACCTAAACCCAATAGAACTCTACGGCTACTACATAGGGCGGTATGTAAACAACATGCGTAACGGAATCTACCTAAACTACCTACTCTCTTACCCGGTCAAATATCCAAAAAAAGTGCGTGAGAAGATTCGTGAGTGTTTTGAGAGAGGTTTAAAAAAGAGCATTCCTCACAGCGTGCTAGCAAGCGGCGAACATGAGCTAAAAGTGGTGATGAGTGCTACTGAGCCAGCGGCTTATGCCATCTCGGCACTAAAAAACTACGGCTTTAACACTAGAAGGCTAAAAAAAGGTGAGCAGGTTTGCTACGGCGTCTTTGACTTTGGTGGTGGCACGACTGACTTTGACTTTGGCATGTGGGAGGTGGTAGGCACACGTAAACATGACTTTAAGATAACACACTTTGGAAATGGCGGCGACTCAAATTTAGGTGGCGAGAATTTGCTAGAGCTTTTGGCTTATGAGATTTTTAAGGATAACCACGCTTTGATGAGGCTAAACAACTGCAGCTTTGCGCCGTGTGCTTTGGGGGAGAAGTTTGGCGGATATGAGCACGTGGTGAAATATTCACAAGAGGCGCTACAAAACACCTACTACCTAAAAGAGTGGCTGCGTTTCTACTGGGAAAATTTTGGAGCGCTTGAAGAGTTTTCTAACTACACAGAGCTTCAAACTGGTGAGATGAGGTTTCAGCTAGTAGACAACGATGGCAAACAAAAGACACTGACTTTTACAGTAAACGAAAAGAAAATGGCAGAAATTCTAAAAACTCAAATTTCAAAAGGCGTTGAGAATTTCATGCACTGCCTAAAAAAAGCTAGCCAAAAGATGACTGGACTAAAAGAAGGCGACAAAATTTGCATCTTTTTAGCAGGCAACGCCTCTAGGTCGCCACTGGTGATGGAGTGTTTTGAGGAGTTTGTAGATAAAGAAAAAGTCATAAAAAACGGGCTAGAATTTTTCCCACCACTTGGGACGCCAGAAGCGGATGAAAAGAGAGAAGAGATGGGGCTAGAGGTGGTAGATGAGAGCGACTTTTCTAGGTATGTTACGGGCAAGACGGGCGTGGTTTTTGGCTTGTTAGACGGACGACCAAACGGCAGAGTGCAAGTGGTGAGCGAGATAGGTGTAGATGACGAGGCTAAATTTGAGTTTTACTTAGGATATAGTCAAGATGACTACTTTGTGTCGCTTGTTGATAGGGATAGTGAGCAGTTTAACAGAGGGCTTTGGGTGGAGATATGCGAATACGCCGATGCAGATAGTTTCGATCTTTACTACACACAAGAGGCGCGAGCGGAGACGGGAAATTTGGAGATTAGCAAGGCAACAAGAGTAGACTTAAAGCTAGACAAAACATATGACAACTGCACGGTAAAAGCAATGAAAACGGGCGTAAATAGCTTTGTTTATGAGGTCTTTGACCGCTCTAGCAAAAAGGTTTCAAATATAAACAAAGAGATTCGACTGAAGTAAATTTGAGAATGCAAAAATTTGCAAATATCTAGAATCTGCAAACCAAACGCCGTCATTCTGAGCGCAAGCGAAGAATCCCCTGACTGGCGAGGGCGTAAAAAGACCAAATTTAAAAACGTCCAAACCAAACGCCGTCATTCTTCGGTCGCTAACGCTTGCTCAGAATGACGGCGTTTTGTTTGTGTTTTTCGCAAAACGAAAATTATTTGCCCTTGCCATGCGGTGGATTCTTCGCTTGCGAATGACGGCGGTAACGGAAAGCAGAAAGCAGAATGCGGAATTTGTAAAAATTTAAATTTAAAGGATAAAACATGGGGTTTTGGGGTAATTTATGGGACGGCGTTTGTAGCGCAGTAAGTTCAGTCAGTAGCGCCATTAGCTCAGCGTGTAGTGCTGTGTGGAACGGCATAAAAACAGTAGCAAGCGGCGTGGCAAGCTTCGTAAAAGAGACGTGCACAAAGATAGCCGAAGTGTGCCAGTCGCCTCTCGTTCAAGCGCTTATGTGTGCCATCGCGCCACTTGCGACTGCCATTTCTGGCGTGCTAGGTAAAGTGATAACGGTAGTAAGAGCGTTAGCAACTGCGCTAAACATCCTCTCGCCAAATGAAAACAAGCCAGAGAACAAATTTGAGAATCTAGCACAAGCGGCTGAACAGTGCGCGACAAAGTCAAAAGATTTTGACTCCATAAACGCCTACATAGAGCACTTGCGCGAGGAGATAAGAAGCGGCAACGTAAAGCTAGACAAAGAACTAAGCGAAACTGAGCTACTAGGCTACCAAGCGATGGGGTGTGCGATGGTGATAAAAGCAGTCGATGAGAAGCGTGGACAAAAGAGTAGCAACGAATTTTGGCAAGCGGTGGGGTATGCAGAGATAAAGCCAGAAGAGGCAAAAGCGATGCTAGACACGGCAAAAGAGACGGGCGTAAGCGACCGCGACATGGCAGTTTACATCTGTGGGACGGGCGAAAAGCTAGAGTCTACGCCTGCTGAAGTCGAGAGTGCTGTAAAAGCAAGTCTAGAAAAAACCGAGCCAGAAAAGAGTGAGCTAGACAAGCGTTTTGACGCCATCATAAGCCTAGTAGAAGAGAAGCTAGCAAAACAAAACGATGAGAAAAAGGAAAAGAGTGATGAAAAGTAAAATTTGTCTTTTTGCGGTAAAAGACGGCAAAATTTCTGTCGTGGAAAAAGATGGCGAAAAGTTTCGAAGAATGCGAAAAAATGGCGAAGATTCGTGGGAGCTAGAGCGAGGATTCTGGAAGTGGTTTGAGAACAGGCTAGAGTTACAAGATGACGAAGTGTGCGAATTTGTCTTTGTTTATGACAGGCTAGAAGAGTGGTTTTGCGAGAGTAAATTTTGGCGTAAAGAGTGCGTAGGCAAGGCGTGGAACGAGGCGAGTGTGATGACGGCGCTCGAGACGGTGAAATTTGAATTTAGAGAGATTCGTTTTCATGGGAGTCGAGACGAAAACGGCGAAGAGGCAAATTTGCAACCGGGCGAATTTTGGACTACTTTGCGTGTGGAAAAGCTAGAGGGCAGCGAGCCAGCAGCACAACCAAAAGTGGTGCTAAAAGAGGTCGAACGAAAAGACGAGACAGCGCTACAAAAGTATTTTAGGCTTCAGATGGAGGCAGAGAGGAGAAAGAGATGAGCGAAGCGGGCGAGTTTTTGGGGAATTTTGAGAATTTTTACTCAAATTTGGAAAATTTTGAGGCGAGTGAAACGCTGAGTGCGTCTGACTTGGAGCTTTACAAAGTAGAGACCATCACCTACAAAGAGGACGCGCCACGAAAAGAGGCGTTAGAAAATGTGCTGGGCTCTTTGAGGATAGAGGGGATAAATTTTGTATATCTTGTGCTAGGAAACGACAAAGGCGTGGAGTTTTACTACGGCGTGTGTAGGGACTTGTCAGCTGGCGAGCCAAAATTTGACATAGACGAGATAGGGAGAAAAATTTTGGAGCCGTCGATTCGCGGGAATTTTCGCGGGAGTTGCGTTACACGTGTAAAACGAATACAAAAAGAGAAAATTCTAAATTTGCTAGGGTCGCAAAAACACTACGCCACAGTCGAAGGGTGCGCTGGCGTGATGAGCGAGCAAAAAGGCGGCGAGAGTGGCGTGGAGTTTCAAGGCGTAGACAGGCTAGTAGATGTCATGTGTGGGGACGAATTTGGCTTTGGGGTCGTCTCGTCTTTGGTAAGCGATGCGGAGTTTTGTGAAGTGCGGCAAAATGTCTTTGCCGTTTACGATGAGTTTGCCAAATTTGCCAAAAAGAGCAAACAGAGCCAAGACTCTTTTAGCGATGGCACAAACGAAAGCACCACAGAGGGCACAAACGAAAGCACAACAAAAGGAAAAAACAAGAGCGAAGCGGTGAGCGAAAGCGGTAGCGAAAGTCGCACAAAAGGAAAAAACGAGGGAAGTAGCACGAGCGACACGGACGGGACGAGTGATGGGACGTCATGGACAAACGGAAGTAACGAAACTACTACAAAAGGGACGAGTCAAGGAACGACTAGCGGAAGCTCAAGCAATAACACAAACAACGGCTCAAATGAAAGCAAAGCAACAGGCAAAAACACAAGCACTGGCACAAACAGAGGCACTAGCAAAAGCCACACTTTTAGCACATCAAACGGGACAAATTCAAGCGAGACAAAAGGGACGACAAAAGGCACTAGCACGACAGAAGGCACAAATTCAAGCACGACAAAAGGGAGCAACGAAAGCTCGACAAAAGGCAAAAGCAGCAACACTTCGCACTCTAGCGGCGTAACATTTGACGAGGTTAGCAAACTGGCACAAGACTGGATGAAATTCATAGACGAAGTGCTTTTGGCGCGGCTTGACTACGGAAGTGCAAAGGGGTTTTTTAGGAGTGCGATGTTTTGTTTCTCTTCGTCAAAAGTGGTGCTAACAAAGCTACAAAACATGGTCGTTTCGCTTTTTGGTGGCGAAGTGGGAAACAAAGTTCCTTTGCGTGCGTTTGAGCTAAAAAACCAAAACGTGCAAAAAAGTCTAGCAAATTTGCAGCTAGCACGCACGAGACGAAACGGCACAGACGAGCGTTTTAAGGCGGTTTTGTCGCAAAGCAAATTTGGCATGGGGAATCTCATTAGCTCAAAAGAGCTAAGTCTAGTCGCTGGGTTGCCACAAAACGAAGTGGTGGGGCTTTCGCTAGCTGAACAGGTGGAGTTTGGGCTAAACTGCAAAAGTGTAGAAAAGGAGAATCGCTTAACGCTGGGCACACTCGTCCAAAGCGGCAACGAGACAAACATGGAATTTTGCCTTGACAAAAAGGTGCTTGACAAACATATATTTGTAACTGGCGTTACAGGTAGCGGTAAGACGACTACATGCCAGCGAATTTTGCAAGAGGCAAATTTGCCTTTTATGGTCATAGAGCCTGCAAAGACGGAGTATAGAATTCTAAGGCAAGACTACCCGGAGTTGCTAGTTTTTACGCTAGGAAATGACAGCGTGGCGCCGTTTAGGCTGAATCCTTTTGAGTTTTTCCCAAACGAAAACATCACTTCACGAGTGGACATGATAAAAGCTAGCATAGAGGCGGCATTTGACATGGAGGCGGCGATTCCGCAGCTAATAGAGAGTGCCATTTACGCAGCTTACGAAAAAAAAGGGTGGAATGTAAACACAAACAAAAATTCCAAATTTGAAGATCCTTTTGCTGACGGCGTTTACGCCTTTCCTACACTTAGCGACTTGATGGTGGAGGTAGAAAACGTGGTGAATGAGCAAGGCTTTGATGAGCGGCTAAAAAGGGACTATTTGGGCTCGATTCGGGCACGGCTAAACGGGCTTTTGGTGGGCTCAAAGGGGCTTATGCTAAACGTAAAACGCTCTGTGGATTTTCGAAAATTGCTAGACAAAAAGGTGGTTTTTGAGCTAGAAGAGATTCGAAATGGCGGTGAAAAGTCGCTCGTGATGGGCTTTTTGCTGGGAAATTTGCTAGAAGCCATAAAAGACGACTTTAAAAGGCGAGAGAAAAAACACGACCTTCGGCACATTACGCTCATTGAGGAGGCGCACAGACTTCTCTCAAAATACGAAAACGGCGACAATCGCAACAAAAAACAAGCGGTGGAGTGCTTTGCCGACATGCTAGCTGAAATTCGAAAATACGGCGAGTGTTTGATGGTGGCTGACCAGATTCCTAACAAACTCATAGGGGACGTTTTGAAAAACACAAACACAAAAGTAGTCCACAGACTCTTTGCAAAAGATGACAAAGAGGCAGTCTCAAACGTCATGGCGTTAGAGGACGAGCAGGCGGCTTTTTTAGGCAAGCTGGGCGTGGGGCGTGCGGTGGTTTTTTGCGGAGGATTCAGCAAAGCGGTGTGCGTTCAGGTGAAGCCTTTTGCTGACACGACAAGCGACGAAGCTCTTGTGAATGAAGCAAATTTGCGTGAGGCAGCGATGGCGTTTTACGCGAGTGAGGCAGAGCGCGGCGTGGTTTTTGGGGCGCAGTTTTTGGCGGGCACAAGCGGATGTGGCGGTTTTGACGATTCTGATGAGCGTGGCGGTGGCGTGAGCGCAGCGGACGTGGAGGCTTTGATGGAGGAGCACAAACGTGGCGAAATTTTTGAGAATCTTAAATTTGTCGCGGGTAAATTTGAAAGTGGCGTGAGCGCTGGCGTGCTAAATGGCAGTTCGGTTTCGGGCGGTTCTGGTGGTTCGGTTTCGGGCGGTTTTGGTGGTTCGGTTTCAGGCGATTTTGGCAGTTCGGCTGGTGGTTCGGCTGGTGGTTTGGCTGGTGGTGGCGTAAATTCAGTTTCAGCAAAAGTGGAGGCGGTTAGGCGTTTTGGCGAGCGTTTTGGCGTGGCGGTTTTGGCACTTCACATGGCAGAAATTTTGCCAAATGTGCGTGGCAAATTTGACTTTTCGGTGGAATTTTGCCGTGCTTTTTGTGCTAGGAGTTTTGACGAGGAGCTACTAAAACACTTGTGGGAAAAATTTTTTGACAAACGAAAACGCGAGCTAGTGTGAGGCTTTTTACTATTTATTCTTATTTTAATCTTTTTTTGGTATAATCCGTTCATTTTAAGGAGAGTAAAATGAACGGAATTTTTAAAGATTCAAATGTATTGGCGGATTATGTGGCATATCGTTGTGCTAGAGTGCATACAACTCCAGTAACAAATTTGCAGTTACAAAAGATGTTGTTTTTTATGAATTATTTTTACCTATGCGCTTGTTCTACGCATCTTTTTCAAGAAGATTTTGAAGCATGGAAATATGGTCCAGTTTTGCCTAGCGTTCATAAAAATTATAAAAATGTTGGTGGATTTTGGATAATACCAAGCAATGAGCCTAAAAGCTTAAACTCAAATGATGTAGATATTAAATTTATCGATGAATCTATAGAGTGGCTTTTGAAAATACCAGCCTATCAGCTAGTTAATGAGAGTCATAGGGAAGGACAATCATGGTCTAAAAATTATCAAGAAGGCAAAAATATAAAAATTCCAAAAAGCGACATTGAACAAGATGTAAAAGATAGAAAATATTTTTTGTAAGAGGAGTTAGCGATGGAAAAAAAAATTTAAATTTTCAAAATACAGTCAACAATATACAAAAAAAGGTAAAAAGTATCGAGCCAAACAAAAAAGATGTAGATATAAAAAACCTCTTAAAAAGTATTATTGATGAGAAATTTGACGATAGCAAAATTGATGATTATGTAGACAAATTTAAAAACATCTACACAGCTGGTTTTAGACATTCGTATGCAAATTTGACACAATACATGTTAAGCGAGATGCTTGGCTACAAAACAGATGACATAGCCATTGAAGTTATAAAAAATTTGGCGAGCTACTTAAAGTCTAAAATAGTAACCAAATGTAATGGCGAGCTAAAAAACAATATCGAAAAGCTTGCAGACCATATAGAGCTTGAATTTTACAGATTGCAACTGTTTCAAACTGTGGCAGAGAGTGCGCGCAACGATATAGAAAAAGCAAAAGGCGAAGCAGAAAAAGCAGAACGAGCGGCTACAAGTGCGACAATAGCGGCAAACGAGGCGCTGGACGAGGCGAAAAATTTCAAAAAAGACCTTGTTGCTATTTTGGGCATCCTTGCGGCGATTCTCATCGGAAGCGTGGGCGCGATGACATTTAGTAGCAAGATTTTTGACAATATGGAAAAAATGGCAAAAAGTGAATTTCTCTTTGGCGTTGGTTTTGTATCTCTCTTTTTTGTCGTGGTTTTGTGCATGATGTTTTCGTTTTTACGAGAGTTAACAGAGAGGCGCAGGAGCGGTGAAAATAAAATTAGTGAAAATTTTATTTGCAAACGTCTTAAAGATATCGCTTTTTGGAGTGTTTGTGTTTTAGTTTTAATATTTGCTGCATTTGTCGTAAAAAGCTATGTTTTTAACGAAAATAAAAACAACTCTACAAATTCAACCACAAACGTAAATTTAAACGTAACCACAAACGTAACCACAAACAAACCACAATGATTCTACACAAAAACAAATTTATCCTTTACACTCCAAACTCCAAACACTCCTCACATTCAGCAAAAACTTAACTTTTTTCGCTACAATTCTCTCTTTACTTTACAAAAAAACACAAGGAAACGACAAATGATATTTTCAACACCCGTTTTTATCTTTGCTTTTTTGCCCGTTGTGCTGGGGCTCTACTACCTCATTAGACGCTTCAACGACTACGCATCAAAGCTCTTTTTGCTCCTCTCTAGCCTCTTTTTTTACGGCTTTTGGAAGCTCTCTTACTTACCTATTTTGCTACTTTCGCTCGGTGTAAACTACGCCGTTTCACGCCGCATCGAAGCACTGCTCGCCAGAGAGAGAGAGAGAGAGAGTAGTTTAGCAAACTCAAATTTAACAAACACTACAAAAACAAAAACCCACGCCAAACTCACACTCATCTTTGGGCTAGTTTTTAACATAGCACTTTTAGGCGTTTTCAAATACACCGACTTTTTGTTTGCAAACCTAAA
>DCIZ01000156.1:0-871 GCA_002317305.1 Campylobacter sp. UBA1713 | reverse complement strand
ATTAGTTTTTTCACCTTTCAGCAGATAGCCTACCTCGTAGACACTCACGCTGGCGAAAGACACGAAAAAAGCTTCACTGACTACGCGCTTTTTGTCTGCTTTTTCCCGCAGCTCATCGCTGGTCCCATCGTTCATCACAAAGAGATGATGCCCCAATTCGCCGCACGTTTGCCGTTTAACGCCGACAAATTTGCCAAAGGCGTTTTCATCTTTGCCATCGGGCTTTTCAAAAAAGTCTGCATCGCCGACCACCTCGCCATCTACGCAAACGAAGGTTTTTTAAGAGCCGCTAAAACCACGCTAAATTTCTTTGACAGCTGGACGACTAGCCTAAGCTACACCTTTCAACTATACTTTGACTTTTCTGGATACTGCGACATGGCGACTGGGTTAGCGTTGCTCTTTGGCATCGCACTGCCTGCAAACTTTAACAGCCCATATAAAAGCTTAAACATCGCTGAATTTTGGCGGCGTTGGCACATGACACTCGGGCGGTTTTTGCGTAACTATCTCTACATTCCGCTCGGCGGCAACCGCGTTTCGCAAATTTTAAATTTGAGAAATTTGTTTGTGGTCGCTTTCATCTCTGGCATCTGGCATGGTGCTGGCTGGGGCTTTGTCATTTGGGGCGCTTTGCACGGGCTGGCGATGGTGGCACACCGAATTTACTCGATGAATTTTGAGCGCATAAAGTGTGCGTTTGGCATCTTTTGCGATGTTACTTCTACGCGGCTTTACAAATTTGTGGCGTGGTTTCTTACATTTAACTTTGTAAATTTGACTTGGGTCTTTTTTAGAGCTCCTGACTACAAAACGGCAGAGCACGTCATAAAGGGGATGTTTAGTTTTGCAAATTTCACGTTGCAAACGG
>DCIZ01000155.1:20224-21872 GCA_002317305.1 Campylobacter sp. UBA1713 | reverse complement strand
TCGAAAAGAAAAACGGCAGCGGGACAAATAAAAAGCGAAGTTTTTTATCAAATTTGAAAAAATAGAAAATTTTATTAAAAAGCAAAAAGCTAACGCTTTTTATTTTGCCTCCACCGCCACAATTTTTTCGCTGAAGCTCAAAAATTGTGGCGGTGGAGGCTGGGGACGGGGGCTTTCGCCCCTGCGACCCCGTGCGGAGTGCGGAATGCGGAAAACAGAAAACAGAATTTGTGAAAATTCGCTTTTAGATAAATTTGACAATTATTCGTCTTTACACTCGCCAGACGGGGGATTCTTCGGTCGGCTTTGCCTCCCTTACGAATGACGGCGTTGGTTTGTGCTTTTTTTTAAACCAGCAAATTTCCGCATTCCGCATTCCGCATTCCGTTTTCAGTTTTCCGCACGCAAAAATTTAAAAAAAATACAAAGGACAAAAATGAGATGTTTAGCGCTTTTTAGTGGTGGTTTAGACAGCATGCTTGCGTGCAAGCTCATGACGATGCAGGGCATCGAAGTAGTGGCGTTGCACTTTGACATAGGCGTCGATGTGAGTAGCGAAAAGCTAAAAGTCCTAGAAGACCACGCTCACGAGGCGGGTGCGACTTTTCACGTGGTAGATGTGCGTGAGCGTTACCTAAACGAAGTGCTCTTTTCGCCACGTTACGGCTACGGCAAGGCGTTTAATCCGTGTGTGGATTGCCACGGGTTTATGTTTAGGACGGCGCTTAGCTTGCTAGACGAATTTGGCGCTAGTTTTGTCATTAGCGGCGAAGTGCTCGGACAACGCCCCATGAGCCAACGAAGCGAGGCTTTGCGTCAGGTGCGAGGGCTAGCAGGCTGCGAAGAGGAGCTGGTGCTACGACCAATGTGCGCAAAGCTACTAAAACCTACAAAGCCAGAGATAGAAGGCTGGGTAGATCGTGAAAAGCTGCTAGGACTAAGCGGGCGAGGACGTGAAAAGCAGATGGAGCTTGCGGCAAAATTTGGTTTTAAGAGTTTTGAATCGCCAGGCGGCGGGTGTGCTTTTACGATGGCGGACTTTGCGGCGAAGATTTTGGACTTTTTGCGGTTTGAAGGTGGCGTGAAGTTTGAGAAAAAAGATGAACTTCGTGGGCTTGACTTGCGTGGCGTGATGAGTGTGGCAGACCTTCAGTCGTTGCGTTTTGGAAGGCACCTGCGGCTTGACGGTGGCGCAAAGCTCATCATCGGGCGGGACGAAGCGGACAACGCAAAGCTAGACGCGCTAGAAAACGAGAGGTTTGAACGGGTGAATTTTGACCTTGTGGGAGCGCATGCGCTTTTAAGCCGCGAGGCTAGCGAAGAAGACAAAATGATGGCGGCACGGCTGGTTTTGACCTACTGCAAATTTGAAAATGGCAAGAGTTATGAGGCGCGTGTGGGTGAGCGAATTTTGCGTGGCGTTACGCCGCTTGCTAGCAAAGAGGAAGCGAAAAGGTTTTTTGTGCTTGGCGCGTGAATTTTGAGTGCATTTGGGGTGCGGAGTGCGGAGTTTGTGAAAATTCGCTTTTAGCTAAATTTAAAGATTCTACTCGCTAAAAACTCCGCACTCCGTTTTCCGAAAGGGTCGCAGGGGCGGTAGCCCCCGTCCCCCGTCCCGCTGCCGTTTTTCTTTGAGATTTATCGAAAA
>DCIZ01000155.1:4552-20204 GCA_002317305.1 Campylobacter sp. UBA1713 | reverse complement strand
AAAACGGCAGCGGGACTACAAAAAAAGCGTTAGCTTTTTACCTATCGGAAAACGGAAAACGGAGAGCAGAAAACGGAAATTCGTCAAATTTACAAAAAAGCTAAAAACAACGCCGTCATTCTGAGGGAGGCTTTTGCCGACCGAAGAATCCCCTGAAATTTTATGGAGTAGAATCTTTGAAATTTACTTTTTTGTAAATTTGACGATTCTACTCGCTTAAAAGGCGGGGGATTCTTCGGGTCGCTTACGCTCCCCTCAGAATGACGGCGGTAACAGAAAACGGAATGCGGAAAACAGAAAACGGAATTTGTGTAAATTCGCTTTTAGCTAAATTTGACGATTCTTCGCCCTCGCCAGGCGGGGGATTCTTCGGGTCGCTTACGCTCCCCTCAGAATGACGGCTTCGCACCGCTTTTTCGCATTTTACGAAATTTGGCTAAAATCAAAAAAAACCAAACTCCGTACTCCATTTTCCAAATCACACAAAACGCAAACACTCCACAAGGTCTTCAGGTGTCATAGAGAAGTCATTTCCCTTAAACGCACGCGCTGCCTCGATGTGCATCAAAACGCCATTTAGTGCTGCTTCTAGCGGTGAGTAGCCTTGTGCCAAAAGCCCGACTATTATGCCAGTTAGCACGTCGCCACTGCCGCCTTTTGCCAGCACGGGCGTGCCAGTGTGTGCCACATAAAGCACTCCAGCATAAGCGATGAGAGGGTTTGCCCCTTTTAAAACCAAAACCGCTTTGTGCTCACGGCTAAATTTGCGTGCGAGCGAAAAACGATTCTCCACCACTTCACGCGTGCTAACGCCCAAAAGCGCGGCAAATTCTTTTGGATGTGGCGTAAGAATGGTATCTTTTTTGTCAAGAAACGCAAGAATCTCTTTTTTGTAAAACACGTCCGCGTCCAAAACGCAAGGCAAATTTGCCACACTAGCCAGGTCAAACTCCGCACTTCCCAGCCCAGAACCCACGCTAACCGCCGTTGCCCCCTCAAAACTTCGCTTTTTCATGACAGAGATGCTTTTTGGCTCTCTAACCACGCCGCTTTTTTTGCCCCCTTCACCGCCGCTTTTTGCCGCATCTTTTTCACTGTCAACACTAGAAGCGCCCTCTTTTCTGCCACGAGCTCCGTTTAAACCATCGCCGCGCTCGCTAGAAATTTCTACGCCTGCTACGCCTCTGTCTATCTCTACAAACCCGACACCGCCACCAAAACCGCTACTAAAACCAGCGCCAAAACCACCGCTGTTAAACCCGCCACCAAAAGACTCGTCAAAGCCATTTTCAAATTTGACTTCGCTAACGCTTGAGTCGTTTATGTCTATGAAATTTGCGTTTTTGTCTGTGCTAAATTCGAAATTTTTAGCCGAATCGCCAAAACCGCCTGTGCTTTTTACGACATTTGCCGTCTTTTCTCGCACGGCAAGCTCTTTGCTTTTTTCTTTTTGTGATTGCACAGCTGTAGAATCAAACTCATCGCAAAAAACCATGCTCACACGCCCTGCTCCCACACGAAGCGCGCTAAGTGAGGCTAAATTTGCCGCACCATCCATCTCGCCACAGACTACAAAAGCGTGCCCAAAGTCACCTTTATGGCAGTTTTTAAAATTTCGTTTTGGACGGATGAGATCTTCGCTTTCTAGCAAAAAGTCGCACTTTTGTTTGCCATGTTTTTCGCCAAATTTGTCTACTTTAAATTTGTCGCCTTCGCCAAAAAGCGCACTCTCTACGCCCAAATTTGCCACGCTCACTTTGCCCACAAAATCCTTTGCCATGTCGCTAAAAAGCCCGAGTTTCAAAACGCCCATGCTTACAGTCGCATCGGCACAAAATGCCGCACCTCTTACGCGTCCTTCTTCGTCGATTCCGCTCGGCGTGTCTACTGAAAGCTTAAAGGTGTCTAGGCGGTTTATGCGGTCAAAAAGCAAGGCTATCTCTGGCGGGACTTCGCCTTTTAGTCCGCTACCAAAAACGCCATCGACAAACGCCGCGTAGTTTTTACTCTCGTAAAATTTGGTTGTGGTCGTTACGCCATAATTTATGGCGATGTTTAGCTGTGTCTGGGCGTTTTGGTTTAGGTTCTCTTTTGTGAGCATCACTTCGCATTTGTAGCTGCCTTGTAGCATTCTGAGTGCGGCGATGGCGTCTGCGGCGTTGTTGCCACTGCCACAAATGGCTAAAATTCGTGAATTTTTGGGGACATTTTTGCGAATTTTGCGTGCAAGTGCCACTGCGGCGTTCTCTTGGAGGACGAGCTCTGTAAGCCCTTTGTTCACGGCTGCAAGGTCTAGGTCTTTGCTAGAAATGTAGAGTGGTTTCATGTTTGTCCTTAAAAAAAATTAGTCTTTTGTTGTTTTTTTGCATTTTATTTGTTATTGCGAATCTAAACAATAAAATTTATCGTTTAAATTCGTAAAATTTTAACAAATAATAAGTTAAAGTTGGTTAAAATGAGAGCTTTAAATTTATTTTTTACGAATTTACAAATTTAAGAAGGACACAAATGGAGAACAAAAACGGCAAAAATGACAATTTTTTCAACAAAAACCCGATTCTTTCGTTCATCATCGTTTCGGTAGTCGTCATCGTGCTTTTCAAATTTATCTCGCCTGATGGCTTTGGCGAAGGTGGCGGTAGCGGTAGCAGACAGGTGAGTTACTCGCAGTTTAAAGAGCTCATATCTACAAACCAGCTCGCACGCGTGGAGATAGGCGAGATGAGTGTGCGTGGCGTTGCACAAAACGGACAGACGTTTTTTGCGACTAAGGTCGAAGACGCTGATTTGACACGACTTTTGGACGAGAAAAAGATCACTTACAGCGCTTACAGAGATGGCTCGATTTTGGGCGATATATTTAGCCAAATATTTCCCATTCTCATATTTGTCGCTATTTTGATCTTGTTCTCTCGTTTTATGACAAAACGAATGGGCGGCGGAATGCTCGGCATCGGCGGTGCAAAAAAGCTAGTTAGTAGCGAAAAGCCAAAAGTCAAATTTAGCGACGTGGCAGGCGTAGACGAGGCAAAAGAGGAGGTAAAAGAGATAGTAGACTTTTTAAAGTCGCCTGAAAGATACATTCGACTCGGCGCAAAGATTCCAAAAGGCGTTTTACTTGTAGGACCTCCGGGCACTGGTAAGACACTTTTGGCAAAGGCAGTCGCAGGCGAGGCGGACGTGCCGTTTTTCTTTACGAGCGGTTCGAGCTTTATAGAGATGTTTGTCGGCGTGGGTGCAAGCCGTGTAAGGGAGCTTTTTGAGCTAGCAAAAAAAGAAGCGCCTGCCATAGTCTTCATAGACGAGATAGACGCCATCGGCAAGAGCCGAGCAGCAGGCGGCATCACGGGGGGAAATGACGAGCGTGAGCAGACCATAAACCAGCTTTTGGCGGAGATGGACGGGTTTAGTAGCGACAAAGCACCAGTCATCGTGCTAGCAGCGACAAACCGCCCAGAAATTTTAGACCAAGCACTTTTAAGACCAGGGCGTTTTGACAGGCAGGTGGTGGTAGATGTGCCAGACTTTGGCGGACGGCTTGAGATTCTAAAAGTCCACAGCAAAGATGTCAGGCTAGCACCAAAGATAGACCTAGAAGAGATAGCACGGCTGACTGTGGGCATGGCAGGAGCTGACCTGGCAAACATCATAAACGAAGCGGCGCTTTTGGCAGGACGAGCGCAAAAATTTGTCATAGAGCAGACCGACCTAGTAGAAGCTATAGAACGCGTGGCTATAGGACTGGCTAAAAAGTCGCGTAGGATTAGCGAGCGGGACAAAGAGATAACAGCCTACCACGAAAGCGGGCATGCGGTTATAGCCGAGATAACAAAAGGTGCGATGCCTGTAAACAAAGTAACCATCGTTCCTCGTGGATTTGCTGGTGGCTACACTTTACACACGCCAGATGAAAATAAGAGCTTTAAACAAAAGCACGAAATGGTAGCAGAGATAGACTGTTTGCTAGCGGGACGTGCGGCTGAAGATGTCTTTTTGGGCGACATTAGCACAGGCGCTAGCAACGACTTAGAGAGATGCACAGACATAATAAAAGCGATGATAGGCAACTTTGGCATGACAGATGTGGCTGGGCTAATGGTGCTAAACAAACGCTCGAGTCTCTTTTTGGGTGGCGGACAGAGTCTAAAAGACTACAGCGATGAGACGGCACGAGAGGTAGACAAATTTGTAAAAGAGTTTTTAGCAGAGCGCTACAGTGCGGTAAAAGAGTCTTTGGCTACTTACAAAGATGCCATAGAAGAGCTTGTTAAAGCACTCTACAAAGATGAGACGGTAGAAGGTAGCGAAGTGCGTAAATTTATCTTAAAATGCGAGCAGACAAACGGGCTAACTAGCAGGCTAAACCCTAGCAAAGATGAGGAGGCTGGTGGTGTGGCTGGTGGTGCTGGCAGTGCTAGCGGTGCGGTAAAGGTTGAAAACGGTGGCGAACAAAAAGTAGTAGCAACTGGCGAAAACGCTGACGTTAGCGAGAATCTAGAATCTAAAAACTAATTTTTTAGCGAAGCGACTTTTATGGGTCGCAGGGCAAAAAGCCTTTTTTCGCATTTTACGAAATTTGGCTAAAATCAAAAAAGCAAAAACCAACGCCGTCATTCGCCAGGGAGGTAGCGACCGAAGAATCCCCTGAAATTTTATGGAGTAGAATCGCCAAATTCACTAAAAGGCAAATTTGTAGATTCTACTCGCTCAAAAGGCAGGGGATTCTTCGGTCGGCTTCGCACCGCTTGCGAATGACGGCGGTACCAGAAAGCAGAGTGCGGAAAACGGAATTTGTGAAAATTTGCTTTTTCTCAAATTCCGCACTCCGCATTCTGAACGCATTCCGCATTCCGAACGGGGTCGCAGGGGCGAAAGCCCCCGCCCACCGTCCCGCCGACTTTTTCTTTTGAGCTTTAGCGAAAAAGAAAAAGTCGGCGGGACTACAAAAAAGCGTTAGCTTTTTACATACGGAAAACGGAAAACGGAAAACGGAATTTGTGAAAATTTGCTTTTTTATGAAATTAACGATTCTGTAGAATCGCAGAATCCGAACTCCGCACTCCGCACTCTAAACAAGCAAAACAAATTTAAAAAAGGAAAAAAAATGGACATTCGGTTAATAAGTAAATTTGGCTACATAAAGATAGCCGTTTGTGGCGTGCTTTTTATCCTCTCTGTGTGCCTAAATTTTTTGTGGATTTTGTTTGGGCTACTTTTTGTTTTTATGCTGTGGTTTTACAGAAATCCAGAAAGAGAGTGCAGCGAGCAAAAGTCAGCCGTTTTTTCGCCAGTTGATGCAAAAGTTGTCGCCATTCGAAAGGTCGCTTACGAAAACGAGGAGTTTGTGGAAGTGCTCATGAAGAAGCGTTTTTGGGGTGTGGGCGTTTTGCGTTCGCCTTTTGATGCGGCAGATGTGGATGTGAAATTTAGGGGCGGTCTGGGGCTTTACTCGACGAATCAATTTACAAATTTGCTAAACCGCCGAACTTCATTTGCAGGAGAAAACGAAGAAGGCAAGAGAGTCGTCGTGCGTTTTTTTGACGGGATTTTTGGTAGCATCAAATTTACAAAAAAGCAAAATTTGGTCGCTGGCAGACGGATGGGGTTTATGCGAGATGGCAAGGTGGGGATTCTCGTTCCGCTAGACTACCACATCTGTGTAGATCTAGGCACAAAAGTGCGTGCGTGCGGACAGGTGGCTTACAGACGAGAGAGTGCGGAAGTGGCGTAATAAATTTTGGCGAGAACGTAAATTTGACAAATTTACTCGCTCGCAAGGCGATGGCATAAAAACACAAAATGCGAAACACAAGTGCGTAGCCGTCATTCTGAGGGAGGCGAAAGCCGACCGAAGAATCCACTGACTTGCGAGGGCAAAATTCGTCAAAATTCGAAAAAGCAGTGCGTAGCCGTCATTCTGAGGGAGGCGAAAGCCGACCGAAGAATCCCCTGAAATTTGAGGTGAAAGAATCTTTAAATTCACAAAAAAGCAAATTTGTAGATTCTACTCGCTCAAAAGGCGGGGGATTCTTCGCTAGCGCTCAGAATGACGGCGGTAACGGAAAACAGAGTGCGGAAAACGGAAAACGGAATTTGTGTAAATTCGCTTTTTTATGAAATTAACGATTCTGTAGAATCCGCTCTCCGCGTTCTGAACGCACTCCGTTTTCCGTTTTCCGTTTTCCGTTTTCCGTTTTCCGAACGGGGTCGCAGGGGCAAAGCCCCCGCCCACCGTCCCGCCGCCGTTTTTATTTGAGATTTATCGAAAAAGAAAACGGCGGCGGGACAAACAAAAAAGCGTTAGCTTTTTACATATCGGAAAACGGAAAAATGGAAAAACGGAAAAACGGAATTTGTGAAAATTCGCTTTTTTGTAAATTTGACTTTTTTACTCACTTAAAAGGCAGGGGATTCTTCGGGCTTACGCCCTCAGAATGACGGCTTCGCACAGCTTTTTTTGCATTTTGCGAAATTGGCTAGAATCAAAAAAAGCAAAAACCAACGCCGTCATTCGCAAGGGAGGCGTTAGCCGACCGAAGAATCCCCTGAAATTTTAGGGAGTAGAATCTACAAACTTTGCTTTTTTGTGAATTTTAAAGATTTTACTCGCTTAAAAGGCGGGAGATTCTTCGCTAGCGCTCAGAATGACGGCTTCGCAACACTTGCAAATGACGGCGTTTTAAAGAAATATCGCTTTAAGCGAGCGCTTCGCTTGTTTTGCAGGAAACATTTTGCTAACGCAAAAGCACTTCGCTTGTTTTGTTTGTGCTTTTTTTTAAACCAGCAAATTTACACACTTTGCACTCATAACACATTTTAGTTTAAGGAGCAGTTTATGCATGGAAAACTAATATACATTTTACCGAATCTTTTTACCGCAGGGAGCATCATTACCGGCGTAATGAGCATCTTTGCTAGCACTAGCGGCAACTTCACGATGGCGATAGCACTAGTCGTAGCCTCGCTCATCTTAGACGGAATGGACGGACGCATAGCACGCCTAACAAACACCACAAGCAAATTTGGCGTGGAGTTTGACTCGCTAGCTGACCTTGTCGCCTTTGGCGTAGCACCCGCCATGCTTTTTTACTTTACGGCGGGCGTGCATTGTGGGCAGTTTGGGACGGCGGTCTCTGCCATATTTGTCGCTTTTGGCGCCATTCGATTAGCACGTTTTAACGTAACGACTGGCACTTATGAGCCAAATGTCTTCATCGGACTGCCCATCCCAAGTGCCGCCATCGTCCTCTCATTTTACGTGGGGCTTTACGACAAATACACCTTTTTAAGCGAGTGGTTTTTGTGCTTTCTCGCCATCGTTTTGTCGGTTTTGATGGTCTCAAACGTGCGTTTTCCTAGCTTTAAAAAGCTAAACCTAAGTAGAACAGCACAGCTAAAAGTCCTGACCATTCTCATCTTTTTAGTCGCGCTCATCTACCTGCATCCTTTGGAGTGCACGACTATTTTATTTACCGCCTACCTCGCTTACGGCATAGGGCGTGGCGTTTGGAATTTGTTTTTTGCGAGAAAAATTCGTTACAATCAGCTTTTAAAAGCTAGAAAAGAAAGGGATAAAAAATGAGTAACAAGATTATTATTTTTGACACGACTTTAAGAGATGGCGAGCAAAGCCCTGGCGCTTCGATGAACATCGCTGAAAAAATTCGCATCGCTTTGCAACTTGAAAGGCTAGGTGTAGACGTCATAGAGGCAGGTTTTGCAGCGGCAAGTCCGGGCGACTTTGACGCCATAAACCAAGTGGCAAGTGCGGTAAATTTGGTAAAGGTGGCAAGTCTAGCACGCGCTACACAAAAAGACATAGGGGCAGCAGCACGCGCCATCGCACCTGCCAAAAACAGACGAATCCACACTTTCATCGCCACAAGCCCCATCCACATGGAGCACAAGCTACGCATGAAACCAGACGAAGTGGTAAGGCGTGCGGTAGAAGCAGTCGGGCTAGCTAGCTCGCTTTGCGAAGATGTGGAATTTAGCTGTGAAGATGCGGGACGAAGCGACATCGCTTTTCTAAAAGAGATTTGCGATGCGGCGGTGAGTGCGGGCGCAAAGACCATAAATTTGCCTGACACTGTCGGGTTTAGACTGCCGTTTGAGATGTTTAACATGATAGGCGAGCTAAGCAAATTTTTAGAAGGACGCGCCATCGTCTCTGTCCACAACCACAACGACCTCGGGCTTGCTGTGGCAAATTCACTCTACGCCATTCAGGCAGGCGCACGTCAAGTGGAGTGCACCATAAACGGACTAGGCGAGCGCGCAGGAAACGCAGCGCTTGAGGAGATCGTCATGGCTTTGAGGACTCGAAAAGACGTTTTGGGCGACTTTTACACCGACATAATAGCAAAAGAGATTTACACCACGAGCCGGCTGGTGAGCTCTATTACTGGCATCGAGCCACAACCAAACAAAGCTATAGTAGGCAGAAACGCCTTTGCACATGAGAGTGGCATCCACCAAGACGGCATTTTAAAGTGTGCAGCGACTTATGAGATCATAAGTGCTGAGGAGATAGGTGCGGAGAAAAACGAGCTGGTGCTAGGAAAACACAGCGGACGGCACGCCTTTAAAGACAAGCTTTTGGCTTTGGGCTTTGAGCTAAACGAGGAGCAGTTAAATTTGGCTTTTGGCAAATTTAAGGAGCTTTGCGACAGGAAAAAAGAGATCTTTGAGGACGATTTGCGCGCCATTGTGAGCGATGAGTTCATAAAGATAGAAGAAGTCTATGCGCTTGAGACCATAACTGTAAGTGCGTGTAACGCAGGGCACTGCAGCGCCGCCATTAGCGTGCGGACAAAAGATGGCGTGGTGAGCGACGCAGCACTAGGTCACGGAAGTGTGGATGCTGTCTTTAAGGTGATAGACCGCGTGAGTGGCGTTGAGGGCGCGCTAAAAGACTATCAAGTAAGTGCTGTCTCACAAGGCAAAGACGCGCTGGCAAAGGTTACGGTAAAGGTGGCTTTTGAGGGCGGTAAGCCTGTCATTGGGCATGGGCTTGACATAGGGACGATAGCAGCTAGCGCAAAGGCTTATATAAACGCGCTAAATAGCTTTGTGGCGATGAAGTGAGTGCGTGCGGGTTTTTTGTGCGGGGTGAGTGCCGTGAAGTGGGTGCTGGGCGTTTGGTGCGGGGTGCGTGTTTTATAAAAATTTGAATTTGTCTAAATTTTGGTGTAGAGAGGTTTTAAGGATTTTTATGAGAAAAACAAAAAATGTAAATTTGTGGGGAGATTTACAGCAAGATTTTGTTGTTGAAAATTTGAATTTTGGAGTGGATTTTGAGATAAATTTAGGTAGCAAACCAAATTTGTCAAAAACGCTAGATTCGTCAAAAACGCCGAATTTCTCAAAAACTCAAATGCAAAAAAAGAGAAAAACTACACCAAAAAAACAAATTTCTAGCGAAAAATCTTTTGGGCGTTTCTACACACCGCCGTTTATTGTAGAGAGTATTTTAGAGCTCTCTAACTACAAAAAAGAAAAAATTCGCTACAAACATGTCGTGGACAACAGCTGTGGCGATGGCGCTTTTTTGGTGCAAATAGTCGAGCGTTATTGCCACGCTGCAAAGGAGCAAGGTGCTAGCGTGGAGGAGTTAAAAAGCGAGTTAGAGAGGTTTATTCACGGCGTTGAGATAGACCAAAATGAGTGCCAAAAGTGCGTTTTTCGTGTTAGCGAAGTGGCGAAAAAATTTGGCGTTTGTGGTGTAAAGTGGGACATTTTTGCAGGCGATTCGCTTTGTGTGGAGCGTTTTGATGGAGTGATGGATTTTGTGCTCGGTAACCCGCCATATGTTCGCGTTCATAACCTCCGTGTTCATAACCTCGGCAACTCGTTTGAGACGATAAAAAAATTCGAATTTGCCAAAAGCGGAATGACAGATCTTTTTATCGTTTTTTACGAAATTGGGTTAAAAATGTTGAAAAAAGATGGTGTGCTTGGCTACATAACGCCCAGTTCATTTTTTGCTAGTGTCGCGGGTGAGCGGATGCGGGCGTTTTTTGTGGCAAATGCAAATTTGCGAAAAGTGGTAGATCTGGGGCATTTTCAAGCGTTTAAAAATTCTACAAAAGCGACAACTTATACGACTATTATTGTTTTACAAAAAACAAAAAGTGGCGGTTTTGGTGGCGGTTTTGGTGGCGGTTTTGGTAGCGAAAATAAATTTGCAAATGCGCTTAAAAACAAAAAAAACACAATGCAACACGAGGCACAACACGAGGCACAACACAAAATAGCATATTTTAAATTTGACGAAACGAGTTTAAAGCCTGTTTTTGTCGAAAATTTAAAAAGCGATGAGTTTTACATAGATGGCAAATTTTATTTTGCTGACAAAAATAGCCTAAATTTGCTAAAAAAGATATTTTACAACACAAAACACTCTGACATTCTCGTAAAAAACGGCTACGCAACTTTGTGCGATGAGATTTTTGTGGGAGATTTTGCGTTTAACTCGCCTTTTTTGATTCCAGTCTTAAAGGCTTCTAGTGGCGTTTGGCGGCGAATTTTTTACCCGTATGACACGCATGGAAAGCTTGTTAGCGAGGAGCGTTTGGCGCAAGAGAGCGAGCTTTATGCGCACTTAAAAAACCACAAAACGAGACTAGAAAACCGCGACATTTGGCGAGGCGGTGGCGAAAAATGCTGGTTTGCCTTTGGTAGAACACAAGCGCTTGGCGACACATATAAGCCAAAACTTGCGCTAAATTCGCTCATAAAAGGGGCAAAAGAGCTGAAAATTTGTGCGGTAAAAAGCGGCGAAGGCGTTTACGGCGGACTCTACATAACCAGCACAAAAACAAAATTTGACGAGATAGAGCGTGCTTTAAGAAGCTATGAATTTAGTCGTTACGTCTCTTTGCTAGGAAAATATAAAAATGGCGGATATTTTACATTTTCGTCAAAAGACGTGAAAGCGTTTTTGGATTATGTTTTTGCAGAAAAGAAAAAATCATCTGGTAAATTTGAGAAAAATTATCTTTAAAAAACATTAGGAGTAAAATCATGAAAAAATACTTTGTATGCTTGCTTTAACTAGCTCGCTTTTTTGTGCGGACGTCTGCAAAAAAGATGATAAATATAAACTTTTGTTAGACACTATGTATGCTGGCATGTCGATAGAGGGTTCGGAATTGGACGTAAAAGATATAAAGTGTGGTAACAAAAACATTCTTTTGCCGTTTAAATTTACAGATAAGAGCGATCCTAGCATCAGGACACTTTTTAAGAATCAAAAAGCAAAGGTCAGAGAAAAGGTTGAGGCGATTCTGCTACAAAAAGCTTGTCCTACTTTTACTGACAATAGCTTTGCACGAGAAATGTTAAACAAAAACAAAAACATCATCGTTGAGTATATCGTGGATAACAGCAACAAAATATCTGTAAAACTCACGAAAAACAACTGCAAAGTGAAGTAGGTAAAACGATAAATAAGAGCCAAATGCAAATTTAAAGAGAGTAAAATTCCTTTTAAAACAACGCAAAATATTCCAAGCAAAGAGACAAGCGATGCAATAAAAGAATCTCTCTTTAAGGGAGTTGAAAAGATGATAACTCATTAAATTTCGCAAGATGTGCTCTTTTAAACATTAACAATTAAATATTTAAAATACTCAGTATATGGTTTATAAGAAATAACGTAATCTTTCGTTATCTCTATAGTCTCATGTTTCTTTGAAAATGCTGTATCTCCTACTGGCGAATGTTTGCCTTTTTTAAGTGTAGAATTATCTTTTATATCAAATTTCATATCAGTCGTTTCTCCACCACTACCTTTCCAAAATCCAGCCATATTTGTTATTAAGAGAAAATAACCTTTTACGCAGTTATCTTTCTTTAGATAACGTTCTAATCTACCTATATCTTTAACACATTGATGACGCCTAATATTTATCGCGCTTTGATCTTTTAACTCATACTTATCATTTCCTGCCACTTGAATCTTTCCACCTTTAACTACATACTTAAACTCAACAGCTATATACTCAAAACCGTCCGTAATCATCAAATCTACATGACATATTGTATTATCATATACATATACATACTCAGGAATATAATCATATTTTGGATATAACTCTTTTGCCTTAATTATAAAAGCTACCTGCAAATGCCTTTCAGATACAAATAAAGGAAATTTTTCTTTACTTAACTCTACTACTACTTTCTCAAAATCAAAATCCATTTAAAAAACCTCCTACATTTAGTCCACAAGCAAATTTTAGCCACTCTACCACCAAACACCGCACACACGCCCTACCCGCGTCCCAACCTGCGAAGATACACCAAAGCCTCCGCTAGCACATCGTCCTCATCGCTACTTCGCGCTTTTAGCACCACTTTTTCGCCACTCTCGCGCACCAAAACCACACTTTGCCCTGCGCTACTCACCGCCACAAAGCCGTTTGAAAACGCCATGATTTTTATCATCATCACGTCCAAAAACTGCTTTGTATACACGTCCAACCGCCCGAAACGATCCTCTATCTCGCCTGCTATCTCAAACACATCTGCTGTGCTTTCACACTGGCTAAGCCGCCTGTAAAGCTCTAGCCGTATGCGTTCTTGGTCTATTAGCTCGGCGTTCAAAAAGGCATTTACCGCTAGCTTCATCTCCACGTTTTTTCCGCTCGGCGTGCTCTTTTTGTTTAAAAGCAAATTTAGCGCGTCTTCAAGCATTTTAAGGTAAAGCGAGTAGCCTATAGCCTCTATGTGCCCGCTTTGTGCCTCGCCCAAAATGTTACCACCGCCACGAATTTCTAGGTCGTGCCGCGCCAAAATAGCACCACTTCCCAAAAACGAGTTACTCTCCAAAGCACTAAGTCTACTTCTCGCATCATCTGTCAAAGCCTCCACGTTTTCTACAAAAAAGTAACAGTATCCCTGCTTGTCGCGCCGCCCTACTCGCCCACGCAACTGGTGCAAATCCGCCAGCCCAAACCTGTCGCTACCATTTACCAAAATGGTATTTACGTGTTCAAAGTCGATGCCATTTTCAACTATACTCGTGCAAAGTAGTAAGTCATACTCACGCGCCACAAACCGCTCCATCTCCTCCTCGCTCGTGGCTAGATCGACCTTGCCGTGCAAAATGAGCACACGCAAATTTGGCAGCAACCCCACCAGCTCACGCTCCACACTTTGCAAATCGGCGATTCTGTTGTGCACAAAAATGACCTGTCCGCCTCGCCGTAACTCCCGCAAAATAGCCTCTTTCACCACACTCTCGTCCCACTCACGCACATAACTTCGCACGCTTAGTCGCTCAAGCGGCGGCGTAACGAGCGAAGAGTAGCTCTTGATTCCGCTCAAAGCCATGTTTAGCGAGCGCGGAATTGGCGTAGCCGACATACTCAAAATGTGCGAATTTGCCCCCATCGCTTTTAGTTTTTCTTTTTGTTTTACGCCAAATTTGTGCTCTTCATCCACGACAACCAGCCCAAGTGCGGGCGCTGCCACTCCCAAAAGCGCGTGCGTGCCCACCACACAAAGCGGTCGTTTTGACACAAGTGCTTCGCTTAAATTTCGTTTTGCGTTTGGCGTGCTGAATCTGTCTAGCCTTAAAACCTCCACGCCAAATTCGCCAAGCCGCTTTTTTAAAGTCAAAAAGTGTTGCGAAACCAGCAGTGTAGTCGGCGCAAAAAACAAAGCCTGAAAGCCACTTTTCACACACGCATAGATGGCGTTCATGGCGACTTCTGTTTTACCAAAGCCCACATCGCCAGAAAGTAGCCTGTCCATCGCGCGCCCACTTTTTAGGTCTAGCAGAATCTCCTCTACGGCACTCTCTTGGTCTTGTGTGTAGACAAAACCAGCCGAGTGTTGAAAGGCTAAAAGGTCGCCGTCTGAAAGCGCGATGTGCGCGCCCTCCACTAGCTCACGCTGCGCCGCCATGCCAGCTATCTTTAAAGCTATCTCAAAGAGTTTTTGGCGAACTTTCTCTTTTACTTTTGCAAATGTCGCCTTGCCCAGTTTGTCAAGCGTGCCCACCACGCCGCTCCCTGCTATGTAACGCTCGATGACGTTTAGGTGCTCGACTGGAAGTAGAAGTTTGTCGCCGTTGGCATAACCTATGGCGATGAGTTCGCGTTTTATGCCTAGCACTTTTGTCAGCTCAAGCCCCAAAAATTTACCCACGCCGTGCTCTTCATGCACCACCAGTTCGCCCGCTTTTAGCTCATCTAGGACGATGGAGCTTCGTTTTTTGCGTTTTAGTTTTTGTGGCTGGTTTAGCGAGATGATGATGGTCTCTGGACTAACCAAATTTACTATAAGCGGCGTTAAGATGAGCTGGACATTTTTTGCTCTTATGTTAAGTGCGCGAAACGCCGCTTCGTTTGAGCTGAGAACACAAATTTTTTTCGCAGCATTTGCTTCGCAAAGCTCATTTGAAAGCGTGGTGTTTAGCGTTTTGTAGCGAGACGCGGGCGGAAGTGCGCGAAAATTTGGTCGCTGGTTTTGTGGCTGTAAATTTAAATTTGTCGCGTTTGTCGCTGTTGTGTTTTCTCTCAGATCTTCAAAAATGTTGTCAAATTTCGCTGTTGCGATGGTGTTTAAGGTTTGAGTTAGATCTACAAAACCAGCCATCTCCCAAAAACCAAACGCACGCAAATTTGAGATGAGGCTTTTTTCTTTTTCGAGATTTTCACGTTCAGAAGTGGCAAGCGCACTCAAAAACGGGACGACTTCGACTGCGTCAAGCTCACCAACGATGCTCTTTTGGGTCGCTGCGTCAAACTCTCTAATGCTCTCAACCACGTCAAAATCGCTCAGAATCCGAAGTGGATTTGTAGCGCCGATGACAAAAATGTCTAGCATGTCGCCACCAAAACGCACCTCGCCACTCTCCACCACAATGTCGGTAAAAGTGTAACCAAAGTTAAGAAGTTTCTCTTTTAGTGTGGTTAAATTTAGCTCATCGCCTTTTTTTATGGTAAGCGTTTGAAGGTTTGACGGACTTGGTAGCTTGTGCAAAATGGTCGAAACGGGCGCGATGAGAAGCGGGGCTTTTTTTAAATTTCTCTCGTTAGTCAAATTTACATCTGCGGTTTTTGTTTCGCTTTTTGTTTCGCTTTTTGGTGCGCGGTTTGTGCTTTGTTTAACGTTTTTTTGACTTGTTGAATTTTGGTATTTTTGTTTAGCGTTATAGAATCCGTTCAAAACATGGCTTATCTGCATGAGCTCTTCGCTAAATGAGTTTAGGTCGTCTCCTTTTTGTGCACGAAAATCCGGCAAAACAAAAGTCGCCCATCCCGCAAATTCAGCTGCGTTTCGTGCCAGCTCTGCCTCTTTTGTGTCTGCTACAACAAGCATCTCAATGTCGTTTTTAGTGGTAAAAAATTCGTAAATTCTAGCTTGCATTTTGTTACTTTTTTGTGAAATATGTTGATGTTATAAATATCGCTTATATAAGTGCTTGGCGTTAGCCGATGTCTCTTGTAAAACAATGTCATTTTGATGACCAGCAAAGAATCCCATGCCTGTTAAGAATGTAAAAAGTCAAATTCACTAAAAAGCAAATTTGTAGTTTCTACTCGCTCAAAAGGCAGGGGATTCTTCAGTTGTATTTATGGGCATCTATAAAAACTACTTAACTAAATTTGAGTAGCTTGCTTTTTCGTTTGTTTTCGTA
>DCIZ01000155.1:0-4453 GCA_002317305.1 Campylobacter sp. UBA1713 | reverse complement strand
CTAGTTTTTAGAGATGCCCTTTAATGATTCATAAGATTTGCAAATATAAAGAATCGGAAAACAAAAAAGCAAAACGCTCGTCAAGTTTATAGCACTATGCGAAGTTATGGCGACATTTTGCTTTGTGAAATTTGCCTTTTAGCGTGGTCTTAAAAACATATTTACAAATTTCACTTTTACAAACTTCACTTCGCACCTTTTTCACCTCATAAACCAAACTGCTCGGCTAAAACTTTTGCGTATCTAGCATCAAATTTAGCCTTAAATTCTAGCTCTTTGAAAGCGCTTTTAAACTCGTCAAACGTTTTTATATTTTTAAAGTCCGCACTCTAAATATTTGCAAATTTTATCACTTCGCCGAATATCGTGTAAAATTCACAGTGTCGCTGTCGTCTGTTCCGCCAAAGCCGCCGTTTTTAGAAGAAGAATCGCCACCAAAACCGCCATTTGAGCTACCAAAACCGCCGACATTTACGTTAAAGCCACCGCTTGACTCTCCGCTAAAACCATCTTTTGAGCCAAAGAAACCGCCATTTGGATTCTCATCTTTGTCTTTTTTAAACTCTGGTTTTGCTGTTGGTTTTACGTTTGGCTTGTCAAAATCATCGTAAAAACTCGCCGCCTCTTTGACACTAAAGCCACTCTCTCTATCTTTAAAGCCACTGCTCTCTTTTACGCTAAAACCGCTCTCACTCTCGCTCGACTTGCCAAAACCTCTACCCTCGCCTCTTTCGCCTCTGCCGTCAAAACCACCCCTTTCGCCAGCTTGTTCATCGCCGTTTGAGCCACCCTTTCGCTCGTTGCTTTCAGATTTGTTTTCTAACGCCGTTACATCAAGTGTAGTTTTAAACATACTCTTTCCGTAGAATCTCGCACCATTTTCAAGCGCAAGGTCGTTTGTGATAATGTCGCCAATCAAAACCGCACCTTTTAAAATGTCTACGCCATCAGCATCAATGTTACCCTCGACTAGACCGTTAATGACGACCTTTTTAGCCACTATCAAGCCCTTTATCTTGCCACTTTTGCCTACGACTACAATGTTGTTGCAGTTGATGTTGCCCTCAAAACCGCCCTCAACGTAAAGCATAGACTTACAGCTCAAATCGCCCTTCATCAACGTCCCAACGCTAATCACAGAAGATGCCTGAGAGTGCTCAGTAGTAACATCTTTTTTCGTAAAAAAACCCATCTGTTTCTCCTCTTTAGATAATTTAACCTTAAAAATTTTATTCAAAATCCATTTGAAAATACGTGCAAATAAATCAAATAAAAACATACTTACCTTTCACACAACCATTTCACACAACCAGCCTACCACTAGTCTATCTTATGTATAGTCGCTGTAACGCTTCTAAGCAGCGACCCCCATGCCACATTTGTCTCTTTTGTAAAGATGCTTTCATAATTGTTTACGTCCCAGTTTACAAAATTCAAAGGTTCAAGATGCCTTGACAAAAACATCACCTCATAGTGCAAGTGCGGACCCGTGCTTCGCCCCGTGTTACCACAATACCCTATCACATCGCCTCTTTGAACGAACTGCCCATTTTTGACTTTTAGGTTGCCCGTCATGTGAGCGTAGCGTGTCTTAAAGCCAAAGTTATGGTTTATGGTAACAAGGTAGCCATAACCTCCGCCGTTAAAGCCCGCAAATTCGACTATGCCACCAGCTGGTGCAAAGATGGGCGTGTTTACTTCGCACGCAAAATCAACGCCATGATGGAAAATTCTCGTGCCGTCTATTGGGTGGTCTCGCCAACCAAACCTCGAGCTAATGCGTTTATACTCAGCTATAACCCGTCCGTTTGGAATTTGTGTAAACATCGCCTGCTTCTCAAGTGCTGAGAGTTTGTAGTTTTCGATGCGGTCGAGAATTTCGATCTTCGCGTCTGGATTTAGCCCCAAGTCCTCCTCCATTCGTGCTATCTTGTCCTCTATAGCTTCATATTTTGCCGTGCTTACCTTGATCTTTTCGTCCAAAATCTTCAACTCTTCGCTATATTTGGCATTCTCTTCACTAAGCGTTTTTCGCTCCACTTTCAAGCCGTCTCGCACACTTCTTAAAAGCTCAGTTGTGTTGCTAATGCGGTATATGTAAAACGCCCCGCCGGCTATCATGATAAACACAAAAATAGCAAAATACGCCGCAAATTTTTTTATGATGTAACTCACCAAATATGTCTTTGACCCGTTCAAATCACTAATCGTAATAGCTAACTTATCTTTCAAAATAAAAAAACCTCACTAAAATTCACAAAAAAACAAAAAAGCAGAGCGACTAAATTCACTCTCGCCTCTCAAACCACTTCAAAAAATTCTCCACCAAAGCAAACGACCCAAAAACAAGATATTTCTCGCTCGCCGCAAGCCCAGTGCTTTTGTCAAATTTGGCACACTCTAGCCCCAACACGCGCGCTGCCTCCGCCACACGCTCGCCAGCTAGCTCTCGCTCGCCACTCTCATACTCAAAAACCAAAACGCGCTTGACAACAGGTGAAAGTGTAGCCAGCACGCCCTCTACATCTTTATCAAAATACGCATTATAGACTAAATTAACTTTTAAATTCTTTAAACTAGACAAAACTGCGTTTGCTGCGTGTGGATTGTGCCCGACGTCCACAACCAAATTTGACGCCACTTTTTGCATGCGTCCGGGCAGATCTAGCACAAAATCAAAAGAAAATTCAGTCGCCTCGCCCAAAACCTCCCGTGCCGCAAAAAACGCCAAATTTAAATTTTGCGCCAAAAACTCCGCCAAAGCATGACTTTTGGCATACTCCGCCACCTCGCAAAAAAGCTCACTCGGCGCAAATTTCACGCAACTCCCTCTCTCGCCAGCCACCGCCAACGCCAGCTCACGTTTCGCAAACTCCGCACTCACCACAGCGCGCTTTCCCATCGCCCGAAGTTTTGTTAGCGCTATCTCCTCAAGCGTTTCACCTAGCATCTCCGTGTGGTCAAGCCCCACAGGCGTAAAAACGCTTAAACGTTTCTCAAAGGCATTTGTCGCGTCTAGCTCGCCACCCATTCCAGCCTCCAAAACCACCTCATCGCACCCTTCAAACACCACGCCACAAAGCAAAGTCGCCCACTCAAAGTAGCTAAGACTCCTAGCAAATTCGCCCTCACCTAGCTCCTCAAAGTAGCCCAGTAACCTCTCGTGAGCTGCGTCCAAAGCCTCCCAGCTCACCACCTCGCCTTCACGCCAAAACCTCTCGTTAAAAGAAAAAAGATGCGGGCTAGTAAAGTGCCCCACCTTTCGCCCCGCCCCTTTTAGCAAAAGCGCCAAAAACCGCCCCGTGCTACCTTTGCCATTTGTCCCCACCACATGCACCACAGGCGGCAAAGCAAATTTATCTCGCACCAAAGCAAAAGCCTTTGGAAATCGCTCATAGTCTATTCGTTTGTAAAAAACAGGCTTGTTTTCCAAAAATTCACGCAACATCTGCTACTCCTTAAACACCAAAAACGAAGCAAAATTCCCCCAACAAAAAAGCGTCTCAAACCTCGTAAAACCAGCCTCACGACAAAGCGTTTCGTTTTCAGCTCTAGTAAAAGGGACTAGCACATTTTCTAACGCCGCTCGCTTTGTAGCTATCTCTGTCTTTGTGTAGCCCTGCCTCTCTTTGTAACTCTCGTAAAGTGCTATCATCTCCTTTGCTAGCTGCCCGTTCTCGAAAACCAGCTTTTCACTTAGCACCAGCACCCCGCCGCTGTTTAGGCTCTCGTAAATTTTACGCAAAAAAGCGGCTCGTTTTGGCGGACGGACAAACTGCAAAGAGTAGTTTAAAACTACCGCATCACACCCGCTAAAATCGCTAGTCAAAATGTCGCCCAAAACCAAATTTAGCCTCGCACCAAAACCAGCCGCTTTGTTTTTGGCTACTTCTAGCATCGCTTTTGAGTTGTCGATGCCTGTCAGCAAAAGGTCGCCTCTAGTGCGAGCTAGATAGAGCAAGGTCGAAGCGGTCGAACAGCCTAGATCCACCACACGCGCATTTTGCGGTAGCCTCAATGCCAAAAAGTCGCAAGCCAACACAAGCGCCTCTTTGTAAAAGGGCACGGAGCGACTCACCATGTCGTCAAAAACACTCGCCACGACCTCATCGAACTCAAACTGCTTTTTTGGCTCGGTTTTAAAAATTTCATCTTTCATGATATACTCTTAAATTTAAATTTTGACGTTTTTTTACAAATCTAACGATGTCGCATGCAAACATACGAAGAATCTCGCCTTGCGATATTAAAAAAACAAAAACATAACGCTGTCATTCGCAAGGCTGGCTGTGCCGACCGAAGAATCCCCGCATGGTGAGCAAGTAGAATCGTCAAATTTAGTTAAAAGCGAATTTTATAAATTCCGTTTTCCTGTTTTCCGTTTTCCATTTTCCGAATGCAAAAAGCTAACACTTTTCATTTGTCTCGCCGCCGTTTTTCTTTTCGATAAATC
>DCIZ01000159.1:3893-4034 GCA_002317305.1 Campylobacter sp. UBA1713 | reverse complement strand
GGTCGCTTCGCTCCCCTCAGAATGATGGCGGTAACGGAAAACGGAGTGCGGAAAACAGAAAACGGAATTTTGTGAAAATTCGCTTTTTTGTGAATTTTAAAGATTTTTTGCCCTCGCAAGGCGGGGGATTCTTCGGGTCGC
>DCIZ01000159.1:192-3788 GCA_002317305.1 Campylobacter sp. UBA1713 | reverse complement strand
TTCGGTCGGCTACGCCTCCCTCAGAATGCCAGCGCGCCTATCAAACTCACCTTTGTGAGATGATGGCGACCTCTTTTAGCCGTGCAAATGCGACTAGCAAAAACAAAGGCGCTAGGACGTTTATGACGTCTCCTACAAATTTGTATTGTGCTCCTATGATAGACGTTGGTGCGTAGATGAAAAACAACGAGACAAAACCACAGACAAAAGACGCCATAAACAAGCCATCTTTGCTAATGAGCGTGAGCTCTCTGTTCCACTTAAAATAATACCAGCTCGAAAGTGCTATAGAAAAGAGTGAAACTAGCGAGAGTAGCACAAAAGCGGCAAGTTTTGCGATGCCAGCCTCTCTAACTGAGATGCTCTCATGAAAGACAAAGGTGTAAACAAACACAGCAAGGTCTGACAAAAGTATAAAAAATATGAGGCAGTTGATAGTGATTCTCATGTCTTGTGCCAGTTTTGAGCCAGAAAATTCGTCTATGTGTTTGCTCGCTCGGTAAAAGAAAAAACAAACCACAACGGCAAGCACCAAAACGATGCCTTCGACCAAAAGCTTGTCGGCAAAAGTGTCTAACAAAAAGCGTTTAAACATCATGTCTTCAAAGACGATGAGGTCGGCTATTAGCCACACAAGCGCAGCGAGCAAGCCAAATTTCTTGATGAGTTTTAGCTCGTCAGGGCGTATAAACTGGCGAGTCGTGTTGTCATAAGAAGAGCCGTCATGTGTATGCCATGCGGCGTGAGCACCAGCGCTTTTTACCAAAAAAATGTCGCCCGCTGTGTCGCCGTGCGATGAGAAATTTACATGCATGCCGACTATGTCGTCGCTTCTGTTGTTGCCGAGATTCTTTACGTCTCTTGCTCCAAAGCTGTATCTTTTGCCATCTTCACCAACGATGACGCCAGGTCTAGAAATGTGTCCATTCATCTGAAACTCCAATTTGTATAAAATAAAAGAAAATATTTTATCACAAAAAATGTAATTTGTCAATATGTCTCATATAAAATGAAGCAAATTTGTCTTTCTGTAAAATTTCAGCAGAAAATTTCACCATTTTTTCAAATAAATTTCAAATCTTTAAAAGATATTAAACAAACTTATGGTATTATGCTGGCATTTTTTTGTAAGGACAATGTAATGAAGAAATTTTGGTTAATACCGGTTTTGTTGTCAGGTCTTGACGCTGAAACTATAAAATCCATCAGCTACGAAGGACTTTCGCTCATTTCGCCAGAGAGCGCAAACGACATCGCCGAGCTAAAAGTCGGGCAAAATTTAACGACAAAAGGCTCAAACAAAGCTATCTTGAACCTATATAAACAAGGTTATTTTAACGATATTTCTATCTCGCAGACAAACGGACATGTCAAGATCTCGTTAAAAGAGAAAAAGATCATCGCAAAGCTGGACGTTCAGGGTGTCGTAACAAACGACAAAAAGGCGATTCTATCTATTTTGGACATCAAAAAAGGTCAGGTTTTGGACGAGCTAAACATAAAGCGTTCAAAAGAGCGTGTTCGGCAGTTTTATGAGGCTAGAAGCTACTTTGACACGGTCGTAGACATTCAGGAGCTAAAAGTAGAAGGAAGTCCAAATTCGGTAAATGTAGTTTTTACAGTAAATCGCGGTGAGAGAATCACCATAGAAAAGGTAAATTTGGTCGGCGCAAAAAAGCTAAAATATAGGCACATTGAGCCTGTTGTGGAGAACAAAGAGCGTGAGTTTGCAGGCTGGCTTTGGGGGCGAAACGATGGACGCGCAAAGATCTTTGAGCTTCCAAATGACGGCAACAAGATAACAGATGAGTATTATCGTCGTGGCTACTTAGATGCACGCGTTAGCACGCCTTTTTTGGCTACACACTTTGACAACTACAAAGCGCAGGTCTTTTACTACATAGACGAGGGCGAGCGCTACAAAGTAGAGACGGTGGAGATAGACGCACCAGATTCGCTAGAACTAAACAAATACCGAATTTTAAACGGCTACACCATCTTTGGCTTTGGCGGTTTTATGCTTGAAGGTGGCGACTGGATGAACAACAAGTGGATGCAAGATGACATGGCAAAGCTCAAAAACATAGTCGCCGACAAGGGCTACGCTTATGCAAAAGTCGTCCCAGATGTAAAACAAGACAGAGAGAAAAAGACGGTCAAAATCACCTACAAAGTCATACCGGGCGAAAAGGTCAAAATTCGAAATTTGATAGTCAGCGGAAACGACAGAACGCTAGATAGAATCGTTAGGCGAGAGATGTATTTGACAGAAGATTCTACTTATAACCTTAGCGACTTAGTAGACAGCCGAAACGCTTTGAGAAGGACGGGCTACTTTAGCGAGGTTAGCGTAAATGAGCGGCGTGTGAGCGAAAACGAGATGGATTTGCAAGTAGACATCACCGAAAGCCCGACAGGAAGCATCTCTGGCGGTGTGGGTTATGGAAGCGGAGATGGACTTCTCATAAACGCAGGCGTGAGTGAGATGAATCTCTTTGGCACGGGCTACAAAGCTAGCTTAAATGCCGACAAAAGTGACACAGCGCTCACGGGCTCTTTGGGGCTAACGAATCCACGCCTTTTTGACTCGCAGTTTAGTCTAGGTGGTAGCGTCTATGCGCGAGAATACGACTACACGAGCTACTTTGAGAGGAGTTACGGCTTTGACATTTCGCTCGGGCGTGGGCTAGGGCGTTATGTAAATACATACTTGACATATAAGCTTGAACAAAGCGACATAAAATATGAAAGCGACTTTTATGAGAAGATAGGCTATTTGGTAGGCAAAAAGCTAAAAAGCTCGGGCATTTTTGGCATTGGCTTTAACAACACTGACGACTACTACCTCGCTAGACGTGGTGTCATCATGGGCACTAGCTTTGAATATGCTGGACTGGGAGGCGACGTGAAGTTTCTCAAAAACAGGACAAATTTTGCGTGGTATTTTGGCTGGAAAGACATAGTTGGCTGGGATCTCATCATGCGTTTGAAAGCAAATTTTGGTTACATTTGGAGCAACGATCCTTTCCAAGACGAATACTATGGCGAAAATGGAGGCATAAACGAAGAGTTTGCTAAAAAACACAAACGAACACTTCCTATTAACGAGAAATTTTACTTAGGCGGCGTTACTTCACTTCGAGGTTATGACAGCCGAACGGTTTCGCCACGCTACCAAGACAACACAGACTACACAACTGGCGGGCGAATCATGGCGAGCGGAAGTTTTGAGTTAAGCTTTCCTTTGGTTGATCGCATCAAACTTCGCGGAATGGCGTTTTTTGACTACGGCGTAATAGGCGACAGAAAGATAAACGAATTTGAGCGCTACAGCTACGGTGCGGGCATCGAGTGGCTAACTGTCATAGGACCTTTGCAGATCATCTACGCAAACCCTATAGGCGCAAAGGGCGGCGACAGCACAAGCCACTTTGAGTTTAACATAGGACGAAGGTTTTAGCAGAATGCGGAGTGCGTGTGGAGTGTGGAGTGTGGAGTGTGGAGTGTGGAGTGTGGAGTGTGGAGTGTGGAGTGCGTGTTTTGCGATTCTCGTGAATCGACAAACAAATTCAAGAAAAAGCAAATTTTCACAAATT
>DCIZ01000159.1:0-137 GCA_002317305.1 Campylobacter sp. UBA1713 | reverse complement strand
AAATTCCGTTTTCTGTTCTCCGCATTCCGTTTTCCGTTACTGCCGTCATTCTGAGCGAGCGTTAGCGAAGCGAAGAATCCCCCGCCTTTTGAGCGAGTAGAATCTACAAATTTGCAAAAAAGCAAATTTTCACAAAT
>DCIZ01000066.1:9731-14462 GCA_002317305.1 Campylobacter sp. UBA1713 | reverse complement strand
CGCATTCCGCAATCTGCAATCCGAATGCACTCCGCACTCCACACTCCGTAATCTGAACGCATTCCGCAATCTGCAATCTGAACGAACTCCGCACTCCACACTCCGTAATCTGAACGCATTCCGCAATCTGCAATCCGAACGAACTCCGCACTCCGCACTCCGAACCTACAAATCCCCCTTGCTCTTTGCCATTCTCTTTCGTAAATTTGGGTCTAGGTAGCGTTTTCTAACGCGAATGTTTACTGGCGTAACCTCCACCAGCTCATCTTCTTCTATCCACTCCAAAGCACGTTCCAAATTTAGCTTTCGTGGCGGCACTAGTTTTATGGCATCATCACTTCCGCTCGCTCGCACGTTAGTTAAATTTTTACCCTTAATAGGATTCACCTCGAGGTCATTTGGTCGGCTATGCTCGCCTATGATCATCCCCACATAAACCTTCGCTTGCGGATCCACAAAAAGCACGCCACGGTCTTGCAAATTCCACAAAGAGTAAGCCAAAGCCACACCACTCTCCATGCTAATGAGCGCGCCGTTGCTCCTTTGCTCTACGTTGCCTATGAGCGGACGGAAGTCCAAAAAGCTATGATTCATGATTCCCTCGCCCTTTGTGTCTGTCAAAAACTGGCTACGAAAGCCTATGAGCCCACGCGCTGGAATTTCAAATTCTATCCTCGTCTGTCCATCTCCTGTCGGATTCATGCTAGTCATCTCCGCCTTTCGCTTGCCTAGCTTCTCTATGACTGTGCCCGTAAATTCGTCCGGGCAGTCTATGACTAGACTCTCAAAAGGCTCACACTTTACGCCGTTTATCTCTTTTACCACCACTTCTGGTCGCCCAAGACAAAACTCAAAGCCCTCACGGCGCATATTTTCAGCCAAAATAGTTATCTGCAACTCGCCTCGTCCGCTCACTTTAAATTTGCCTTCGCCGATGTTTTCTACTCTCATGGCGATGTTTGTTTTCATCTCTGAATTTAGCCTCTCGGCGATCTTGTTTGACGTTACACTTTTGCCCTCCGTGCCCGCCAAAGGTCCATCATTTACGCTAAAAACCACGCTTAGAGTTGGCTCTTCTATGTGTAAAGCATCTAGTGGCACTGGGTTAGCTGGATCCACCACGCTGTCGCCCACATCAAGCGCATCAAAGCCCGCTATAGCCACTATGTCGCCACACTCCGCTTCATCTATGTCTAGCCGCTCAAGCCCCATAAAACCTACCAGTTTGCTAATGCGTCCCGTTACCTTTGTGCCATCACTTTTCATCATCAAAACATTTTGGTTTTTTGAGACTTTTCCGTTGAAAATTCGTGCGATGCCTATCTTGCCTACATAGTTGTCATAGTCTAGCGTAAAGACCTGTAGCTGCAAAGGATTCTCCACGCTTCCGCTCGGTGCTGGCACGTGTGCTAGAATCGCCTCAAAAAGCGGCTGCATGTTTACATTTTCATCTTCGAGTTTTGTCTTTGCATAGCCATTTTTTGCCGCCGCATAAACCACAGGAAAGTCTAGCTGCTCATCTGTGGCATCTAGTGCTGCAAAGAGGTCAAAGACTTCATTTACCACGCGGTCAGGGTCGCCTGCTGGTTTGTCTATTTTGTTTACGACTACGATGGGACGAAGTCCAAAAGAGAGTGCCTTTTTTACGACAAATTTAGTTTGTGGCATGACGCCTTCTTGGGCATCGACTAGAAGCAAAACGCCATCTACCATCTTTAAAACACGCTCCACCTCACCGCCAAAGTCAGCATGTCCTGGCGTGTCAATGATGTTTATCTTGTAGTCTTTGTAGTGAATGGCGGTGTTTTTCGAGAGAATCGTGATGCCACGCTCACGCTCTATGTCGTTGCTGTCCATGACACGCTCGCCTACGCTTTGGTGCTCGCTAAACGTCCCGCTCTGCTTTAAAAGCTCGTCTACAAGAGTTGTTTTGCCATGATCGACGTGTGCGATGACGGCGATGTTTCGTATCTTTTGCATAAATTTTCCTTGCAAATTTAAATTTAAAGCTTTTAGTGTAGCTAAATTTTCCTTTATATATTTTTAATCATACATACAAAACGTTGGCGGGTAGAATCGTCAAATTTAAACAAAAGCGAATTTTTGCAAATTCTGTTCTTATGCATTCCGTTTTCAAAAATGGGGTCGCAGGGGCGAAGCCCCCGTCCTCCGCCTCCACCACGCCCGCCTTTGAGCAAAGCGAAAAGGCGGGCGTGGTGGAGGCAAAACAAAAAAAAGCGTTAGCTTTTTTTAACAAAAATTTTCGAATTTATAGGACGATAAATTAAAGCAAATTTAAAGCACAAAAGATAATTTTTATCCAACGAAAATTAATTTTAAATTAAAAAGAAATTTTAAGTAAAAGTTGGTTAGAATCCACTCATTTATCTTACTTTAAAGGTGTAAAAATGAGTTCGACTTTGATCTTCCCAAACTATACCATCGGTGTCGATGCCTATGACAAAATAGGCGATATCTGCTCACGCTACGGCAAAAAAGCAGTGGTCATTGGCGGCAAAACTGCCATGTCAAAAGCAAAAGACGACCTACTAGCAGCAGCAGAAAAAAACGGCTTTGAGATAACAGATTTTTGCTTTTTCGGTGGCGAAGCGTGTAGCGAATACGCCGACGCGCTCGTGCAAAACGAAGCGGTAAAACGTGCCGATATGATCTTCGCTGTCGGTGGTGGCAAAGCGTGCGACCTCGCAAAGATAGTCCAAATAAAAACAGACAAGCCGCTTTTTACATTTCCTACCATCGCCTCGACTTGCGCGCCCATCACACAGATAACCATCACCTACTACACAAACGGCGAGTCAAAAGAGACGTTAAAGATGAAACAGCCGCCTATTCACGTCTTTATAAATTCACGCATCATCGCACAAGCGCCTAGCAAATTTTTGTGGGCGGGCATCGGCGATACACTCGGCAAATACTACGAAGTGAGCTTCTCGTGCCGTGGCGTTGAGATAGACTACCAAAACCAGCTAGGTCTTGCGTTAGCGCCTTTTAGCTCGACGGCACTACTTACACACGGCAAAAAAGCGTTTGACGACTGCAAAAACGGCGTGGCTAGCGAGGAGCTTGAACAGATAGTGCTAGACTTAATAGTAACAACTGGTTTGGTCTCGATTCTAGTAGATAACAAATTTAACACAGCGCTCGCTCACGCCGTTTACTATGGATTTACTATGTTAGATGCCGTAAAAGAGAGCCACCTTCACGGCGAAGTCGTGAGCTACGGCGTGCTCGTTCAGCTCATGCTAGACAACCATCCAGACCTCAAAAAAGTCTATGAATTTAACAAAAAACTCGGACTTCCGACCTGTCTAAAAGACCTCGACATCTCGACAGAGACGCCGCTTTTTGACGAAGCTTTGCAAAAAGCTGCTGACGACAAAGGGCTAAAAGTCGTCCCTTACACCATCACAAAAGAGATGATAAAAGACGCCATCATAAAACTAGACGCATTTAAGGCGTAGGTAAATTTGCCGTTTGACGTAAGGGCACCTCTAAAAAACCATTTAACGGAAGTTAGTGGCTTGCTTTTTTGTTTGTTTTTGAATATTTTTACCTTAAAATTCGTCAAATACGACAGNNNAGTATTCTCCTCATTTTAAGAAAAAAATCTCCTAAAAACATTCCAAAAAATCAAGCCAAACTGGTTTTTAGAGATGCCCGTAAAAATATCCGAGTGTTTAAGTGTAAAAAAGTGAGTCGTGATGGAGTAAAGCGCCATCACGACTGTTTTGGTTATGAAAAAGGAAATCTACATGAAATCTACAAAAAAAATAAATTACATTTGCGATGCGAAATTTTTTACAAAACAAAAGTTGCAACCAAAAACCGAATTTATAAATTTGGAATTTAAAAAAATGCTTGATATTGTCGATGGCATTGATGGCGAACCGTTTAAAAGATGGGAAGAATCAAAACAAAAAGAGAGAAATTTTGATGAAATATTTGCTTGATACAAACGCAGTTATACACATACTAAACGGCAATGATAATGTTAAACAACGTTTCTTACAATGCAAAACAGATGAGGTGGCCATCTGTGTCATCACGCTAGCAGAGCTTCTTTTTGGCGTGGAAAAATCTATAAAAAAAGAGGCAAATTTAGAAAAATTAAACAGCTTTATTAAATTTCTTAAAATAATAGAATTTGGTAAAAAAGAGGCATCGACTTATGCTAAAATCAAGGCGAATTTACAAAAAAATGGGCAGTTAATCGGCGAGCTAGACATGCAAATTTGTGGCACTGCTATGGCAAACGATTTGATCGTTATTACAAATAACACAAAAGAATTTGAAAGAGTTGTTGGGATGAGGCTAGAAGACTGGACAAAGTGATGGTTTTAAAGAGACATCGGCTACGCCGAGTGTTTTGCTTGTTTTCACAGAAACTTCGCTTTCAAGGAAGCTTTGTTTTGTGGAGTGTTTTTAGGATATTTTTTTCTTAAAATGTTGGAGTTTGACTTACGTATTTGACGAATTTTAAGGTAAAAATATTCAAACGAAGTTCCTCGAAAACAAGCGAAGCGCTCGGCGTTAGCCGATGTTTCTTTAAAAGCAAGCCACCAAATTTACTTAAGGGCATCTCTAAAAACTACTTATCTAAATTTGGTGGCTTGCTTTTTTGTTCGTTTTTCAAGGAACTTCGTTTGTGCTTTTTTTGCCTTAAAATTCGTCAAATACGACAGTATTCTCCTCATTTTAAAACAAAAATTC